>JAHECI010000410.1 GCA_024641825.1 Desulfobacterales bacterium
ACCCAGTACGTTGATCTTTCTATCCCCCCTGTTTTTCGGAATAATCTCGCCGGCTGATATCGACGTTTGAGCACTGAAACCATCGGTTTTCGGATTCATCGGTTTTTCTCCTCACAATTTTTCATGAAAGATGTCCGCGATCTTGCTTTTTTTTGTTGCGTACGATGTTCATATTGCCCGGACAATGTTGACGGCTTCGTTAAAAGTCTTTTGTGAGCGACATCGAGCAATTTTGGAGAAAGATTCATGAATCCCAAAATTGCTTGCGGGGCGAGCAAAATGAGACTTTTTACGAGTTCATCAATGTTGGCTGTTTTATTGTTTTATAGAGCAAGCCGCGTTCCAAATGTGATGCTGGCCTTCAAATACCGGCAGGGTCGCCGCTTTTTATACCTGAAAGATCCCCGGCATGCGCTGTATATACTCAAGTGTTATCAACATGATATTCCGGTTTCAGGAGAAGGGTCTCCGGCGTCGATAAATTTTAAATCTTTTTTTCAAAGGGGCTCATATGCGGCGAAAGGAAGTTTGCAGAAGGGTGCAACAATTTTTGACACGATTTTTGATTTTATGACGGGATGCCGTTAAATCAGCATGTTGAACGCTGGCAAGATATGTTTACGAAGCAAAAAATTTTGCACCGTTCCAACGAACGGTGAATTTTGGAACCCCTTGGCGTCCTCGAACACAAATCCGTGGGGGTTTACCCTAATGTTTCAAAAGTCGAGGGTGCTGTAAATCCGAGGCGTAAAGGGTGAAAGGGTTTACTGTCTGATGAGCTTTAGACGCCGGTTCAATGCCTGGCGGGTGATTCCCAAGCTCAGGGCTGCAATGGACTGGTTGCCGTCTGCCCGTTTCATGGCTTCATCAATGAGGCGCTGTTCAGCCTGTTTGAGGGTCGGCAACTGCTCGGAAAAAGAGATTAAGGCCTTCTTTTCCTCCAGCATTTTTTCTGACGGTGTTTCAAATCCGGGATGCTTCTCATAGATGTGCGATTTGAAGTGATCCATGGAAATCTTGCCGGATTTATGACTGCTCACCGCGTTGAAAACCATGGATTCCAATTCTCTGATATTTCCGGGAAAGTGATAGGTGGACAGCAGGATCGAGAGTTCATCGGGGGGCGTGGGCTTTTTCTTCCCCAGTGTTTCAGACGCTTTTTCCAAAAAGTGCTCCATAAGAATGGGAACATCCTCCAAACGTTCACGAAGGGCTGGAATATGGATGTGATGGTCACAAAGTCTGTAGTAAAGATCTTTGCGAAATTTGCCCGACAATTTGAGCCCGTGAAGGTCCTGATTCGTGGCAACCATGATTCGGGCATTGGAACCTTTAGCGACATCGGATCCAAGGGGAAAAAAATCGCCATCCTGTAAAAGCCGTAAAAGTTTTACCTGTGACGAAGGGCTCAGATCACCGATTTCATCCAGAAAAAGGGTTCCTCCGGACGCCTTTTCGATCAGGCCGCTCCGGGCCTGATCCGCACCGGTATAGGCACCTTTTTTATGTCCAAAAAGGGTGTCTGCAAAAACATTGTCGTCCAAACCCGCCACATTTACCGGAATAAAATCGCCTTTGCGACGGCTCAGGGCATGCACGGCCTTGGCAACCAATTCTTTGCCGACACCGGTTTCCCCGGTGATCAGAACCGGCCGCGGACTGCTGGAAATGGCCTCGACGTATTGAAAAATAGACCGCATGCTTGCACTGTTTGTCACAATCTCCGAAAAAGCCTGGGGATGCTCCAGCTTGTCGGACAGGACGTGGGCCTTCAGCAACCGGTTCTCCCTTTGCAAATCACGAAGTTCCACGGCCCGTTTCACGACGGCGATAAGGCGACGCTTTTCAACAGGCTTCACCATATAGTCGAATGCACCGTGTTTCATGCACGTGACGGCGGTGTCCACATCGTTGGCCCCGGTAATGACAATCACCGGAATTTCAGGGAAATCCGTGGTAATCAGCGGAAGCAGCGATTCACCGGACACATGGGGCATTCTCAAATCGAGGAGCATGACTTCAATCTCCTGACGGGAAAGCATCGGCATTACATCCCGGCTGTCCTGGCAGCGGATGAAATGGTTCATACCCGCTGAACGGAGGGCAATTTCAAAACTGTCTAAAGCCTGCGCTTCATCGTCTACCAACATGACCGGAAAATCAGGATACGTGGACATGGTCACCCTCCCCATTTTTCAGTTTTTTATAGTATTTCAAAATGTTATAATACTTTTGTTCGAGTAAAAAATGAAGTTCATTGACACCCGGCCTAACGGGAGCTCCAACCAGCTTTCAGGGCATGCATTTGCCCGATTGAATCCCCAAAATTCAACGGGACGCGCAAGGCAGTTCAAGGGTTCTTGGAGCATCTATTTTCAAAGAAATCGTATGTCACCTGTCTTTAACCGGCAAGAAAACTTCGGCCGTGGTTCCCTCCCCGACTTCCGAGATGAACGTCAATCTGCCGTCGTGGGCTTCCACAATCCTTGAAGAGATCGACAAGCCCAATCCGACGCCGCCGGAATCATGCTTGGTGGAAAAGAAGGGATCGGCAATTTGCGGCAAACTTTCGGGGGAAATCCCCACCCCTTGATCTTGTATCCTGATCCGGATAGCAGCTTCCGTTTCATCCCAAGACGTGGAGACAAAAATACCTTTTTCAGAATCCGGAAGCGCCTGGCAAGCGTTTTGAATCAAATTGACAAAGACCTGCTCGAGTCGTTGAAAATGGCCTGTCAACAGGGGTAAATCCCTGCCGTATTCCACTGAAAAAAGATGCGTAGACTTCTTGATCATATTGGAAATAAGGGAAATGGCAGACCGTAACACTTCATTGATGTTCACCGACTGTGTCATCTCTGAAATATCTTTCCGTACAAAATTCTTCAAGTCTTCAACGATCTGTGTGATACGTTCAGACCCAT
>JAHECI010000087.1 GCA_024641825.1 Desulfobacterales bacterium
GGGGATATGGAATATGTAACCGGTGTTTTTTTTGATATCACCCATCACAAAAAAGCCGTAGATGAATTGAGGAAAAGTGAACGGTTTTTACAGAATATTTTTGATGCCATACAGGACGGCATTTCCGTTCTTGACAAAGATTTAAATATTATGCGGATCAATAATACGATGGTAAAATGGTACGCCCATGCGATGCCGTTCAAGGGTAAGAAATGTTATGAATTTTATCACGGAAGAACTGAACGTTGTGAGATTTGTCCTTCTATAAGAGCGCTTGAAAAAGGCAGTCTGCAAATGGACATCGTGCCTTTGGTTGAATCAGGACAATCCGTAGGATGGCTGGAGTTGTATTCTTTTCCTATTTTAGACGCAGAAGGGAATCCAAGCGGCATTGTCGAATATGTTCGTAACATTACAGAACGGATGGAAGCTGAACAAGCCCTTCGAGACAGCGAACAGCGATTTCGTACGGTTGCTGACTTCACCTACGACTGGGAATCCTGGATCGCACCTGATGGGACGTATAAATATGTTTCACCTTCATGTCAACGTATCTCCGGTTACAATGCCAATGAATTCCTGAAAAACGCTAAATTTCTCGAAAAGATGGTCCATCCCGATGACCACAAGTTACTCGTCCGGCATCTTAAAGATGAGATAGAAAATATGGATACACAAACAATAGAATTTCGCATAAAAACACGTGATGGCGATGAACGCTGGATCACTCATCTTTGCCAACCCGTCTACGGTGATGATGGCAGCTTTCTTGGAAGACGCGCCAGCAATCGAGACATCACGGAGAAAAAACGAGGTGAGACGGCTTTACGGAAGGCACACGACGAGTTGGAAAAACGCGTTGAGGAGCGTACTGCAGAACTCATAAAAACCAACAAAGAATTAAGAAAGGAAATATCAAATCGAAAAAAAGCAGAGAAAGCTCTGAAACAAAAAGGGATGGAATTGGAGGCAAAAACAATTGGTCTTGAAGAAGCAAATACAGCATTAAAGGTCTTGTTGAAGCAAAGAGAAGAAGACAAAGTTGAACTTGAAGAAAAGGTGTTGTTGAATGTCAGGGAGTTGGTCTTTCCCTATCTGGAAAAATTAAAAATGAAAAAATTGGGTGAAAAACAACGGGCCTATATTGGAATTATAGAATCAAATTTAAATGATATTGTTTCTCCTTTTGTACACGGCTTGTCCTCTAGATTGATAAAGCTTTCTCCCACAGAACTACAGGTGACCAATCTGATCAAGCAGGGGAATACGACAAAGGAAATTGCAGAAATTATGAATTTGGCGTCAAGTACAATCGATTTTCATAGAAACAATATTCGAAAGAAACTCGGTATAAAGAATAAAAAAACAAATCTTAGAACCTACCTGTCATCCTATTCATAACATGGGGTTTTCCCCCATATTTTACCCATAATCATCTCATCTTGTATATCCAAATCATTTTAGTAAAGTAAGCCTCAAGTTCTCATTGAATCCTTGGACCCTCTTCTCCAACGAAATTGGAGAAGAATATTTTTGAACCAATCCGTCTTATTTTAGGAGGTTTCATATGGCAAAAATCAAGTCAAAACAAAAAATTAAACGCCGGAGGGTGACATTTTCATTTGAATCGAGCGACGCCAAAGAGGTGATCCTGATGGGGGATTTTAATCATTGGAATGCAAAAAAACACCCTATGAAAAGTAACGGAAATGGGATGTGGAAGAAGAGTGTGATGATTCCTCCTGGAAGGTATGAATACAAGTTACTGGTTGACAGGCAATGGGAAGAAGACCCCAAAAATGACCAGACGTGTCTGAATGGTTTCGGAACATACAACAATGTCCTTAACTTGACCGGATCTTAATCCGGGCAGGCAGAAACTTGCCGGGAGTTAAGACACAAGGGATAAAAATATATATGAGGAAGGCAATGGCATCAAATTTCCAAATTTATTCTTATAAAACAAGAGACAGCCTCCATCTGAAATTGAATGGTGATTTTGATGGAAGCTCTGCACATGAATTGATCAACATATTAAATGAAGCCGGCAGCAGTTACTGGGAAATATTCATTGACACAAATGGCCTAAAAACCATTCATCCATTTGGTCGGAGTGTGTTTGAAAAGAACTTTAGCATCTTAAATAAGAAAATTAGCAATCTTATCTTTATCGGAGAAAATGGAAATAAACTTTCGCCAAGTTAGGGGTAGCTGTGATAAAAAATACGCCTTTGGGCCGGATGATTAACCACTCGCCTGAGCGCCGTTTCGTACCCAATATTTCACTATATATTTTTCGCAGGACATTTCGATTTTAGAACACAAAACTCTTTCCTCTTTATTGACAGTTCCTTCCAAATTGAATAATAATCCAACATAAATGTATCGATAAGATCTTAAACTTTACAATTAAACCCAATTTTTCTGACACATCAGGATTAAGATATGAGTGGACACCGTAAGGAAGTTCTTGTCTTTAGCGAGCGGTTCGACCGTCACAGTTATGGACCCAATCACCCCTTGAAAGTGGAAAGGCTCCGGTTAACCATGGATTTAATCGAAGCCTATGGGTTGTTCGATCACATCGATAGACCATGGGTGGAAGCCCGGGAAGCTGACGAACAAGACGTGCGTCTGGTCCATTCCCCCGAATACCTGGAAATCCTCCGTCAGGCCAATACCGGCCAGGCAACAGCACAATCCGGGCAATATGGCCTGGGAAGCGGCGACAATCCGGTATTTCCAGGATTATATGACTGGTCCCTGCTGGTCACCGGAGCAACGTTGGAATGCATTCGCCAGGTCAGATATGAGAATCGCCGGATCGCATTCAATATTGCCGGTGGGTTGCATCATGCGCAATCCGCCCGATCCTCCGGGTTCTGTTATTTAAATGATCCGGCCATCGGAATTGCCCGAATGGTTCAGGATGGGTTGCGCGTGGTTTACCTGGATGTAGACGTCCATCACGGTGACGGCGTTGAAGCGGCTTTTTATAACACGGATCAGGTGTTGACCATTTCCATTCATCAAAACGGTCACACCCTTTTCCCGGGCACCGGATTCCCCGAAGAAATGGGGCAAGGGCCGGGCCGTGGTTTTGCCGTCAACGTACCTTTGGCTCCCGGCACCGATGATGATCTGTATCTTCGGGTGTTTAAAGAAACGGTTCCGCCCTTGGTGCGTGCCTTTGCCCCTGATGTACTGGTCACCCAGCTGGGGGTGGACACCTTTACAACCGATCCTTTGGCTTCCCTGAACCTTACGAACGAAGGTTTTTGCAAACTGATTCGAGAGATCAAATCCTGGGGACTTTGTTGGGTGGCACTGGGCGGCGGCGGATATAACATAATGAACGTTGCTCGTGCGTGGACCTCGGCCTGGGCGATCATGAAAGGGGTTGAACTGTCCGACGACCTGCCGGAAGACTTTATCAGCAAACACCGGCATCTGCTGGGTAAAAACCTGAAACTTTCGGAACAGGCGCCTCTGATCAGTTCCGTCAGACGGGAAACCGCTCAGCGGGCCCGCCAACAGGCCGATTCGGTTGTCGCCTGGATTAAGGAACATATTTTTCCACTGGTGGGTGCCTGAAACCAGTGCCTCTGTCCAACAGGGTGAAATTTTGCCTGGGAACGTTCGTGGGGAACATCCCTCGGGCCTCTCGGATTTCCAGCGACAGGGTCAGCAATGGCCCTGCGTTTTTCATTGATATGCCTTGAAAATTCCTTGGATGATTTGAAAATATATGTTATTAAGCTTTTTTAATAACAGTTAAGGAGAACGGTAATGCTTTTTAAAAAGGGAAATGATTTTGTAGAAATTACACAAGCAATATCTGCCGATACCAATGATAATGTTTGGTATGTTTATACCAATCTCGACTGGGAGAATTTACCTGTTGATTTCCAGGCCCAAGTCTCTGAAACTGATCAAGAAGGACTTGAAAAACTTAAAGGTGCCTTAGTAAAATGGGCTGATCGTAAAGGATTTAAGCTAGTATTAAAAATATAGGTCAAGGGCTCAGGGGCCCAGTTGACCCCTCAAAAACATACCTTCCAGTTTATCCTGATTTTTAATCGTCACCGTTACCACCTGCTTATACTCCAGTTCAAAAGGTCTGGCTTTTTTATATCAATTGCGTTATTGTTGCTCATGACGTATGTCTCCTTTTCATTTTAATAAGTGGTTGGCTAATTTTACAACAATTACAAGATTATATGCCGCATGACTCTTCACATTCAACTTCTGATCATAGATTTAAGAACCATAGAAGGGAGCCTAAGAACACATCCAAAAGGCCGTGAAAAAATGCTTTAATAAATAGATTCTTGCATCCTTTATATATACTATTGCGTTAATGGAGGAAAAGTTCGATGGAGACATTTGGCACGTATGACCCGGAGGACTATTACGACGAATTAATCGACGCGGACGGCAAGCCCCGGCCCGCGGCTAAACTGCTGGTGGATAAGATCGAATCACTGCCGCCCGGGGACCTGGCCATGCGCCAGAAAGCTGCCGAGGCCTTGCTCCTCAGAATGGGCATCACCTTCAATGTTTACGGCCGCGACGAGGGAACCGAAAAGATTTTCCCTTTCGACATCATCCCCCGCATTGTTTCCAACAGCGACTGGCAGCAGATCGAAAGCGGACTGAAGCAGCGGATCTTCGCCCTCAATGAGTTCATCCAGGACATTTACAACAATAAGAAAATCCTGAAGGATAAGGTGATTCCTGAAGACCTGATCCTGACCAGCCGCACCTACCGAAGAGAGTGCGAGGGGTTCACCCCCCCCCAGGGGATATGGTGCCATGTGACGGGCACCGACCTGGTACGGGATCGCGATGGGCGCTTTTACGTATTGGAAGACAACCTGCGCTGCCCCTCGGGCGTCTCCTATGTGCTGGAGAATCGCCAGGTACTCAAACGAACATTCCCCCAGGTGTTCGAGGCGTCCCGGGTGCGACCGGTGGACGATTATCCCACCAAGCTGCTGGAAATGCTGGAGTACCTCGCCCCGAACCACGTCGAATCACCCACCATCGGTGTACTGACCCCCGGCATTTACAACAGCGCCTACTTCGAGCACTCCTTCCTCTCCCAGCAGATGGGGGTGGAACTGGTGGAGGGCCAGGACCTGGTGGTGTCCGACGGATTCGTTCACATGCTCACCACCAAAGGTCTCAAGCGCGTGGATGTCCTCTACCGGCGAATTGACGACGATTTCATCGATCCTGAGGTATTCCGCCCCGATTCCCTGCTTGGAGTCAAGGGGCTTATCGGCGTATATAAAGCAGGCCGAATCGCCATGGCCAACGCACCTGGCACCGGCATTGCCGACGATAAGGTGATCTACGCCTATGTGCCCAAGATCATCAAATATTACACCGGCGAGGAAGCCATCCTGCCCAACGTGCCCACATACATCTGCCAGAACGATGAAGACCGGGCTTATGTTCTGCGTCATCTGGATCAGCTGGTGGTAAAGGCCGCCAACGAGTCCGGCGGATACGGCATGCTGGTGGGTCCCCATGCCACGGAAGCAGAGCGAGCTGCTTTTGCCGAGAAGATCAAGTCCGAACCCCGCAACTACATGGCCCAGCCCACCATTTCACTCTCCCGGGTGCCCACCATCGTGGACGATCATATCGAGGGACGCCACGTGGACCTGCGGCCATACGTACTCTTCGGAAAGGAAATTTACGTGCAGCCCGGCGGCCTGACCCGGGTAGCGCTAACCAAAGGATCCCTGGTGGTCAACTCCTCCCAGGGCGGCGGAAGCAAGGATACCTGGGTACTGTAGGTGACCCCAATAAAGGAGGAATTTGGATGCTCAGCCGTGTAGCCAACTCGATTTACTGGATGTGCAGATACATCGAACGTGCGGAAAACGTGGCCCGCTTCATCAGCGTCAATCTCAACCTGCTGCTGGACATGCCTTCGGAAAAGGGCAAGCACTGGGAGCCGCTGATGATGATCACCGGTGACCAGGAGCTGTTCGAAATAAAATATCAGGACTATACCCAGAAAGAGGTCAGCCATTTTTTGACATTTGACCGGGAATACCCCAATTCCATACTGACCTGCCTGGCGGCGGCACGGGAAAACGGCCGCTCCATTCGCGAGATCATCTCGTCGGAGATGTGGGAGCATTTGAACAATTTCTACCTGGAACTGGCCGACAACCGGAGCCCGGCCATGGCTATAGAGGACCCCCACCGATTTTTCAAGATCATCCAAATGCGGAGCCACCTTTTTACCGGCCTGATGGACTCCACCATGAGCCACGGCGAAGCCTGGAACTTCGCACGCATCGGCATGATGATCGAACGGGCGGATAAAACCTCCCGGATACTGGACGTCAAATACTTCATGCTTCTGCCAAGGGCGGATATGGTGAACACCCCCATCGACAACATCCAGTGGACGGCGGTACTCAAATCCGCCAGCGCTTTCGAGATGTTTCGCAAGGAACATCACCAAATAACCCCCCGCAAGGTGGCCGGTTTTTTGATTTTCGACAACCAGTTTCCACGCTCCATTCGCCATTGCATCTCAAAGGCCCAGGTCTGTTTGCACCGCATTACCGGCTCACCGCCCGGTTCGGCCAACAGCACTGCCGAAAAACGGCTGGGCCGACTCAAGGCAGATCTGGAGTATACCGACATCGACGAGGTCCTCGATCATGGCATGCACGAGTACCTGGACGGCCTGCAAATTCGACTCAACCAGGTGGATGAGGCCATCGGCACCACCTTCTTCAACCTCAATCCCATGATTGAGGCGTCCTCGAACGAGCAGTAACCAGCCGTCGCAGGAGATCATAAACACGTCGTCGAGGAACCGAGGACACAGCCAGCTTCGCTATCGCTTGAATGCGAATCGACATTACACCAACGGACATGTCCCGGAATATCCCGTGATCATGCCCCGATCCAAAGAAAGGACCGCCATGGGAATTCATATCGCCCTGAATCATAAGACCGTATACCGCTACGACCGGCTTATCTCCCTCGCCGCCCAAATCGTCCGGCTGCGACCGGCACCTCATTGCCGGACACCGATTCTGAGCTATTCCATGACGGTAACGCCTAAAAATCATTTCATTAACTGGCAGCAGGACCCTTTCAGCAACTACCTGGGTCGACTGTTGTTTCCAGAAAAAACCACCGAGTTTCATGTGGAGGTGGATCTTGTGGCGGAGATGATCATCATCAACCCCTTTGATTTTTTCCTTGAACCCGGTGCCGAGACCTTTCCCTTTGACTATGAGCCGAAGCTCAAGAAGGAACTGGGGCCCTATCTGACCAAAGAGCCGGCGGATAAAACGCTTAAAGCCTATCTGGCGGAAATCGACCGCAACACCAAACCGACCAACGATTTTTTGGTCGATCTGAACCAGAAGCTGAGCCGTGACATCCGGTATCTCATCCGCATGGAACCCAACGTGCAAAGCTGCGAGCAGACTCTGAGCCTGGGCAGCGGGTCCTGCCGGGACTCGGCCTGGCTGCTGGTGAACATCCTGCGCCATTTTGGCCTTGCCGCACGTTTTGTTTCCGGCTACCTGATCCAGCTTGCGCCGGACGTCAGATCCCTGGACGGTCCGTCAGGACCGGAAGCCGACTTCACCGACCTGCATGCCTGGGCCGAGGTCTATCTTCCCGGGGCCGGATGGGTGGGTATGGACCCCACTTCGGGGCTGTTTGCCGGCGAGGGGCACATCCCGCTGGCCTGTTCTCCGGAGCCCCAGAGTGCGGCCCCCATCACCGGTGCCCTTGATGAATGCGAGGTAGAGTTCAGCCACAGCATGACCGTGCGGCGCATTCAGGAGGCGCCCCGTTCCACACGGCCTTACCCGGAGGATGTCTGGATGGCCATTGTGGAACTGGGGGATCAGGTGGATCTTGAACTGGCAGAGGCGGATGTCCGTCTAACCATGGGCGGAGAACCCACATTCATCTCCATTGACGACATGGACGGCGCCCAGTGGAACACTGCGGCCCTGGGGGAGGAGAAGCAGCAATTGGCGGAAGCCTTGATTAAAAGGCTCCGGCAAAAGTGGGCCCCCGGCGGACTCCTGCACCACGGGCAGGGGAAATGGTACCCGGGCGAATCCCTGCCCCGCTGGGCTCTGGGCTGCTACTGGCGAAAAGACGGCCGGCCGGTATGGAGGGACGACCAATGGATCGCCGACGTGTCCAAAAATTATGGCTTCGGTGTTGCCGATGCCAAGGTCTTCATCGAAACCCTGGCCGACACCCTGGCAGTGAGCCGGCGCTACATCCGCAAAGGCTATGAGGACATCTTGTATTACCTTTACAAGGAGCAGCGGTTGCCGGTGAATGTGGACCCCGACGATCCCAAGCTGGACGATCCCGAGGCCCGGGCGCGCATGGTGCAGACCTTCCAGCGCGGATTAGGAGAGGTGGTGGGCTATGTTTTGCCCCTGCAATACGGCTCCTGGAAGAGCGGGCCATGGCCTTTCCGGGGTGATTACATGTTCCTTTTGCCCGGAGATTCCCCTGCCGGGTTGCGCCTGCCGCTGGAATCTCTGCCCTGGGTTTCGAAGGCGGACTTCCCCTATGACCATCCTCTTGACCCCATGGCCGACCGAGGAGCGCTGCCGGATCTTTACGAGGGCCAGCAGACTCTGCAATTGAAACCGGCAGAGGGGGTGGGTGACAGTGTGCGCACCCAGCCCAAACCCTTTGACGATCCGGCGCCGGTAGCCGGCGAATCCGCCGCATGGGTGGTCCGCACGGCCTTGTGTATCCAACACCGCGAGGGCCGGCTGTATGTGTTTATGCCGCCGGTTAACTCCCTGGAAGGGTATCTGGAGCTGACGGCCGCCATCGAAGCCACCGCCGAAAAGACCCAATTGCCGGTGGCAATCGAAGGCTATACGCCGCCCTATGACCCGCGCCTGGTGAGTATGAAGATCACCCCGGATCCCGGGGTCATCGAGGTAAACATCCAGCCCATGCATAGCTGGCGGGAGTTGGTGGATTGTACCACCGAACTTTACGAAACAGCACGTAAGACCCGATTGGCCACGGAAAAGTTCATGATCGACGGTCGTCACACCGGCACCGGCGGCGGCAACCACATCATCATCGGCGGCGCCACGCCGGCGGAGAGCCCCTTTCTGCGCCGGCCGGACCTGCTGCGCAGCTTCGTCACCTTCTGGAACAACCACCCGTCCCTTTCGTTTCTTTTTTCCGGCCTCTTCATCGGCCCCACCAGCCAGCAGCCGCGGATCGATGAAGCCCGGCACGACAGCCTCTATGAACTGGAAATCGCCTTTGCCGAACTGGAGCGGCAAACGGCTCCGGATCGGCCATGCCCGCCCTGGTTGGTGGACCGCCTGTTCCGCCACCTGCTGGTGGATGTCACCGGCAACACCCACCGGACCGAATTCTGCATCGACAAGCTCTATTCGCCGGACAGCGCCGCCGGAAGGTTGGGGCTGTTGGAGTTTCGTGCCTTTGAAATGCCGCCCCACGCCCGCATGAGCCTGGCACAGCAACTGCTCCTGCGCATCTTTGTGGCCTGGTTTTGGAAGACCTCCTATCGCCGGGATCTGGTGCGTTGGGGCACGCGGCTCCACGACCGCTTCATGCTACCCCAACCGGTGCAAGATGATTTTACAGACGTTCTGAAAACACTGAATCAGGCCGGTTTTCCGGTATCCATGGATTTTTTCCATCCCCATTTCGAGTTTCGCTTTCCCATCCACGGCAAAGTGGAATACCAGGGCATGGAGATCGAGCTGCGCCAGGCCCTGGAACCCTGGCATGTGCTGGGTGAGGAGCCCGGCGGAGGGGGGACTGCCCGCTATGTGGACTCATCGGTGGAACGGCTCCAGGTCAAGGTGTCCGGTATGACCGGGCAGCGCCACATTGTCACCTGCAACGGACAGCGCGTTCCGCTGCAACCGACCACCGTGGACGGCGTATTCGTAGCCGGCATTCGCTATCGGGCATGGCAGCCGCCGGCTTGTCTGCATCCCACCATCGGGGTGCACACCCCCCTTGTGATCGACCTTTTCGACATCTGGTCCGGCCGGTCCGTGGGTGGCTGCACCTATCATGTTGGGCATCCGGGAGGACGCCACTATGACGTATTTCCCGTCAACGCTAACGAAGCCGAAGGCCGGCGCCATGCGCGGTTCGTTCCCGGTGGCCACACCCCCGGTATCCGTACGGCGATCCCCGCAGAGGAAACGAATCCCGATTTTCCATATACCCTTGATTTGCGAAGGAAAACAGGTTAAATTGACCTCAGGCACCCCATGGTGGCGCCATTAAACCCAACACGAGGCATCAGTTGTATGATCAAAGAAGACCTTAGCGATCCGGCAAAGTCCCAGTCTGCGCCGTTATCCCTGTTCGACACTGTTGCATTCCCTGGCGATGCATTTTGTGAGGGCTTTTTGTCTCCAACAAGACCCCGTGAACACTGGCAATCGCTTATCGCGGCGTTGGATGCCACGGGACCCGATGTACTCAAACAGCGCCAAGACCGGGTCAGGCGCATGCGTCACGAAGACGGGGCCACCTTCAACCCCTTTGACGACCCCACAGGAAAGGGGACCCCCTGGGCCCTGGAAATGATCCCACTGCCTCTTACCGCAAATGAATGGGCGACTATAGAGGCGGGCCTTATCCAGCGGGCCTTTCTGCTGGAAAAAATCCTGGCGGACACCTACGGGCCTCAGAACCTGATGAAGGACGGACAGATTCCTCCGGAGTTGATCTTTTCTAACCCCAATTTCCTGCACACCTGCCATGGCATTCAACCTGCCGGCAACCGCTTTTTGATCTATTATGCGGCCGACCTGTATCGAGGAATGGACGGGCGCTTCCGGGTGCTTCGGGATTA
>JAHECI010000411.1 GCA_024641825.1 Desulfobacterales bacterium
CAACTTGACAACCAACCCTTCGGGCAACGGCACGGATTTGCGAGCCTTCTGATGGGTGTTCACCCACACAACCTCGCCTTTGACCAAGGTCGTTTCGCTGTTTTTCGGGAATATTTCAATACAAAAAGTGAGGCTGGATCTGCCGATCTGTCCGGTTCGGACGCAAACTTCGATTTCGTCGTCAAAATGACTCGGGGCGAAAAATTCGACGGTGACCTTGACCACATGGAAGTCCGTTCCGGTTTGTTTGACATGTTCAATATAATTGTGGGGAAGATCCCGAAGATACTCGTTGATGGCCGTGTCGAAATAGGTCAAGTAATGGGCAAAGAAGACGATGCCCTGGGCATCTGTTTCTGCATAGCGAACACGAAAGGGGAAGCAAAATTTAAAATCGGATTTGGTCATGACGCAATATTCCCTGTAACATATGTGGTTTTCACAAACATTCCGACGATCACTTAAATTATAGACCGGGGTGACGACGATCCTTCACCGAGCCCGGATACCCCTTCGGGTCTTCAGGGTCTGTTTTTCAGCTTTTCTAAAGGGGGATTCACCCCAAGATCGAATATTTCATATTCCGTCCCACCATCAAGGAATTTTTCGAGTTTTTGTTCTATGGATTTCCGTAACCCGCTGTTTTTCCATTTATTCCAATATTCGATACTCCTCCAGTTTGAGACAATTACAACGCGAAACGGATCGTCATGGTCCCACATGGTTTCAGCGGTTATGTACCCTTCCTGGTCCATCGCCCCAAAACGAATCTCTTTTATGACCTTGTTGATGTCGTTGACATACCCCTCCTTGAATCGTCGTTTTATTAACACTTTGATTGGCATTGCAGCCTCCTTTGGTCGCCGGATTTTATCTTTTGATTTTTTATCGATTTTTCGATAGGGTCGATCTGCATCAATGGACGGCGAACACACCCTGCTTTTATTGTTAATAATTGGCATAAAAAAAGATGTTTATCAAAACATATTCCGACTTTTCTTTATCAAAGGTGGGTGTAAGGTCCGACCATACTGTGCGTAAAACAGATTTTACACAGAACCGAGGCATGGATTGCAAGCCTATTTTTTGGAATTTTTTCTTCCTGCTAAAGACGGAAAAAAAGGAGAATCATTGCATGGCGCAATTTAAAAATACCATGGAAATTTTCAAACTGCTCGACAAATCGAATTGTAGAAAGTGTAACAAGCCGACATGTCTGGCATTTGCTGCCGCCGTATTCCAGGGTGAAAAACAGCTCGACGAGTGTCCGCATCTGGAGGGAGAGATCATCGAGAAGTATGGCGGACCGGCCGCCAATCATATGACGTTGGTGCAGGAGCAGGAACAGGCCATGGAACGGTTGAAAGGAAAAATTGCCGCTCTGGATCTCGGTTCAGCCGCCCGGAGATTGGGGGCCCGGTTTTCTGACCATAAATTGACCATCAAATGTCTCGGCAAGGACTTTGCCGTCGATACAGGGGGGAACATTACAACCGACATCCACGTCCATTCATGGATAACCATACCCGTACTCAACTACATCCTCCAGGGTGGAGGCGTCCCTGTTTCAGGAAAATGGATTCCATTCAGAGAATTGGACGGCGGGAAGACGTGGTATCGGCTTTTTGGACAACGATGCGAAAAACCCTTAAAAAAAGTGGCGGACACCTATACCGATCTTTTTGAAGACATGATTCACCTTTTCAACGGCAGGCAAGTGAAAAAACATTACAACGCCGATATTTCACTGGTGTTGCACCCGCTGCCCAACGTGCCGCTTCTGATCTGCTACTGGAAGCCCGAAGATGGACTCGAATCGAGCCTCAACATTTTTTTCGATGCAACGGCCGAAGAGAATCTCAATATTGAATCCCTCTATATTTTGGGGACCGGACTGGTGATAATGTTTGAAAAGCTCGCTGTTCGGCACGGCATACAATGATCCCTCACCGGGAAAAAAATTTGAAGGTGCCCGATTCAAAACGCTGCATCCCCCGTTGCTAAAAATCATGCTGTGGGTCCAGCGATTAAAAAAATAGATTCTTCATTTTTCGGAGAAGCCGGATTCCTTACCTTTCCATAAGCGTAGCCCTCAATACCGGCCCCATGATTATCTTGACCGTTTCCGGGTAGTGTTGTATTTTAAGCATTAAGTTTAAATAATCCGGTATCGATTCTCATTTGCGCCCGAACGCAGGACCCGGCGTATTCCGCTGATTTCAAATTTTTTATCAAACCGTTACAGATCCAATCTATCCGCCCGGTGAACAATAGAAGTCCCATTACCGTTGTCGAATGATTTCGGCGTTTCGTTTTTCAATGGTGTGAAACCTATTCTACCCTGCAGAAGGTCTTTAAAATTCCGAATCGAACCTCGCCGATGGTGAAAAATGGATATCGGTGTATAGATGGTTTTATGATATCTTTTAACCTTTAAAGGTAAGGGGGGATGCAAATGTTTTGTTATCAATGTGAACAGACGGCAAAAGGAACAGGATGTACAGTACAGGGGGTTTGCGGTAAACAACCCGAGGTGGCGGCCCTGCAGGATTTGCTCCTCTATACCCTCATGGGATTGTCCCAGGTCGCCCAAGCGGGACGAAACGTCGGGGTCACGGATCAAGACGTTAATGTTTTCACGGTTAGAGCCGCCTTTTCCACGTTGACCAATGTGGATTTCGATCCCGATCGTTTTTTGACGTTGATTCATCAGGCTGCCAAGAAGCGGGATCAGCTCAAAGAAAAGGTTGTCAGCGCCGGTGGAACCGTGGATTTGCCCGACGGCCCCGGGGGATTTACTCCCCAGCCCACCTTGGAAGCATTGATCGAGCAGGGCAAGGATGTGGGCCTGAAATCCTATCCCGGAGACGACCCGGATATTCTTTCTTTGAAGCACACCGTTCTTTTCGGCATAAAAGGAG
>JAHECI010000412.1 GCA_024641825.1 Desulfobacterales bacterium
CCGGCAGCCTTGGCGGATCTTTCGTTCATGCCGATGCTCGACAATTCGGGATCGGTATAGGTGCACCAGGGCAAATAGGTGTAATCCGTTTTTCTTGGAAACCGGAAAACAGCATTGCTGACAACAATTCCCCCCTCGTATCCGGCTGCATGAGTAAACAGGAAACCGCCGTTCACATCTCCGGCAGCATAAATATGCTTGTGGTTCGTTCTCAACCGCTTATCGACTTCAATGCCGGTTCGGTTGACCTTGATACCGATACCTTCCAGCCCCATTCCATGGGTGTTGGGTGTTCTTCCCACAGCCACCAGAATCGTCTCTGTGTTAAGACGGACGGTTCTTCCTTCTAAATCCTTGAGGGTCACTTCTTTTTCATTGCCAAGATTCTTTACAGATTCAATGGAAGAATTTAAATGGAATACCACCCCTTCCGTTTCCATCACCTGTTTGACCGTATCAGCCATGTCTTTATCTTCTTTTCCTAGAATCTGATCGCCACGATCCACGATGTAAACCTTGGTCCCAAGACGGTTGAATGCTTGCCCCATCTCGCTCCCGATCGGGCCACCGCCAAAAATAATCATCGATTTCGGCAAACGGTCCAGATAAAAGATCTCTTTGTTGGTAATATAATCGATGGTATTCAGCCCCTCTATGGGGGGAACAAACGGCGAAGAGCCGGTGGCAATCACCCAGCTTTTTGCCGAAACCGTCTTTCCGTTCAGGCGAACGTTATGTTCATCCGTAAATACAGGTTCTCCGAATTCCACTTTTGCACCGAGATTACAGAACCTTTCTTCGGAATCGTGCTTCTGAATGACACCGATTACGGATTTGATTCTATTGGATACCGTTTTAAAATCAACCGGAGGAACGTCAACCTGAGGAAGTCCGTATTTTCCGGCGGTCTTCATCAGATGGTAAACTTTTGCGGTTTTGATGAGCGTTTTACTTGGAACGCATCCAAAATGGAGGCAGTCGCCGCCGAGTTCATTTTCTTTTTCAATAAGAAGGGTCTTTGCACCGAGCTGGGCCGCGCCGGACGTAACGGTCAAACCGGCCGCTCCGCCGCCGATAACTCCAATATCATATTCATAATCGGCCATAACGATTCCTTTTTTAAAAAAGTCTTAAAGATTTTTTGAGTACACATCCAGGGTTATTTTTGACCGGCATGCTCCCCGCAAGCTCCGTCCTTTAGGACGGGGTCGAGGGGAACTATATAAAATAAACTGAAATCCTTACCCGGGCGCGAAGCACTGCCGTAAGGCAGAACCCCCGCCCTTCATGGCGGGGAAAGCTTCACATACTTTGCAGATTTGTCGAGGTTTCACGCAAATCCTTACAATAAACTTTGCAACATTTTAGGCTTTTATAAACATCACCGCTTCAGATAAAATTAAATTTTTTTCTGAAAGAACTCGTGGATAAGGGCTCGTAATGAAAGAACCTGCCCTGTCTATTAATAAGGGTTTCTGCGTCAACAAGGGGTTTCATCCATAACGTTAAATCGCCGATGGTTCTTTCAAAACGATCCCTAACCCACTCAAACAGCTTCCAGGCAAAAATTTAATCATACCTGAAGCTCTTCTGAAGTCGATTCGTTTCAAAGGGCTAAACTATTACTAAATTTTTAGCTTACGGTTTCAGGAAGCATAAATCGAACATTTCCGCACCCCCATGGCTGCTTCCTGAAGCGCCTCGGCAAAGGTCGGATGGCCGTGAACGGTACGGGCGATGTCCTCGGAACTCGCCCCGAATTCAATGGCCAGAACACATTCGGCAATCATATCGGCCGCCCGCGGCCCGATGATGTGCACACCTAAAATTCGGTCGGTTTTGGAATGGGCGATGAGCTTGACAAAGCCGTCCTTTTCTCCCATACACCGCGCTCTTCCTGCCCCGGAGAAAGGATACGTGCCCACACAATAGGGAATATTTCTCTCTTTAACCTGTTCTTCAGTCAGCCCGACGCTGGCCACCTCCGGCCAGGTGTACACCACCGCGGGAATGGCATCGTAATTCACTTCTCCGGGGAGCCCTGCAATGCATTCCACCGCAGCGATGCCTTCGGCCGAAGCTTTGTGAGCTAGCATGGGACCCGGAATAAGATCTCCGATGGCATAGACGTTGGGAATGTTGGTTCGATAAGATTCGTCCACAAAAACATGTCCGGTTTTAGCGTCGGTCTTGACACCGATGTCTTCCAGACCGAGATGTTGTGTCAGGGGTCGTCTTCCCACGGAAACCAGCAGTCTATCACAGGACAGTATCTCTTTTTTGTTTTTATTTTCCAGGGTCACCCGAATATTGTTTTTTTGAATTTTGGCGCCCGAAACCCGGGTGTTGAGACGAATATCCATGCCCTGTTTTCTGAGTATCCGGTCCAGAGTCCGACCCACCTGTCCGTCCATGGTGGATGCGATTTGAGGCAGCATTTCCACCACGGTGACCTTTGTCCCGAGACGCAGCCATACCGATCCCAGTTCAAGACCGATGTAGCCGCCACCCACAATACCCAGATGTTTGGGAATTGTTTTAAACTCAAGTGCCTCGGTGGAAGTGACGATCCGTTTACCGTCAAATTCAAGACCCGGAACCTGGACCGGCGAGCTCCCGGTGGCTAGGATAATCGATTTCGCCTGGAGGGTTTGGGCGGTTTTTTTCCGGCCAGAACCGGTATCTTGTCGAAGCTCAACGCGATCCTCTCCGGCAAGGCGGGCAGTCCCTTTGAAAATTTCTATGTTATTGCCTTCCAGAAGTTTGCGGACGTTTCCGGTCAGTTCTTCAACAACCTGTTCTTTACGGGCCATCATGGCGGAAAGGTCGAGGGTCAATTTTCCGGTTTGTATGCCGTGTCCGGCAAGGTGATCCTTGGCCAGGTGATAGTATTCACTGGAATCGAGCAGGGCTTTGCTCG
>JAHECI010000413.1 GCA_024641825.1 Desulfobacterales bacterium
CTTCAGTTACCAAAACGCCTTTTTTTTCTTTTAAACCATAGTACTCTGCCACTTCCTCACTGATGTCCTGAATGCCGACGCCGAGCCACCCCCGGATAACCTCGCCGCTGGTTTTGAGCTGAGCAATAATATTTTTAGCAAGATTTACCGGAATCGCAAATCCGATTCCCTGTCCACCGGCGACGATGGCCGTGTTTATTCCAACAACTTTCCCATCCATATCGATCAATGGACCGCCGCTGTTTCCGGGATTGATGGAAGCATCGGTCTGTATAAAATCATCGTAAGGCCCTGACCCGATGACACGTCCCTTGGCGCTGACGATTCCCGCCGTAACGGTTTGCTCCAAGCCAAAGGGATTTCCAATGGCCACCACCCACTGGCCGACTTTAAGGGTATCGGAATCTCCGAAATCCAGCACCGGGAAGTCATTTTTGGCTTCGATTTTGATCAGTGCCAGATCTGTGTTTTTATCACGCCCGACAATTGTGGCGTCGAACTCTTTTTCATCATTTAAAATGACCACAATTTTGTCTGCGTTGTCTATAACGTGATTGTTGGTTACGATAAAGCCGTCTTTATCGATAATAAACCCGGAACCTAGGCTCCGCTGTTTAAAATCCCGTTTCTGGTCTTCATCGAAAAAACGGTCAAAAAAGTCCCGCATGGGGTCGTCTTCTCCAAAAGGGCCTTTTTTGAAGTGGCGAAAGACACGGCCGCCGCCCTTGATGGTTTTGACGGTCCGGATGTTGACCACCGCCGGGCTGGCCGCTTCAGCCAGGTTAGAGAAACTATCAGGGGGTAGAGAGGTGGTGCTGTATTTTGCCGCAATACCTGAAGCCGGGTGAAAACCTGAAAACGCCAGGAACACGGCTATCAGGAGCGTCACGAAGATGAAGGTTTTTTTCTCTGGAACGAATGGTTTGATTGCAATAAATTTCATTTGTGGACTCCTTTTATGTTGATCGATCTTCTAATCCCGCAAATTCGAAAGAAAAAATGTAATAGTTCAGCCACAAAGACACTAAGTCACAAAGAATTTATTTAATAATTATTTTTCTTTGTGTCTTAGTGACTTAGTGGCAGTGAGAAAAAGTTTTGTCATAAAAAACCAAAGAGCATTGAAATAGATGGTCATCCTCAATGCCAAAAAGGATGCCGATAAGTTAATTACAGATTCGAGAAAAGCAATCTTTATGCCACAATAAAATTGTTGAAATTCTATTGAATCACAATCCCCTGAAAATATTGATTGAACGGTTGTTTTCCCTATATGGATCGTTCAGATTATTATTGGTGTCGGTTCAACCAGTATGGATAAAAAGTATCCAGTTCTACGGGTATGAACCAGTACATGTGTATAAAAAATATCCATCTGGTGAGATTCCCGGAACAGACTATTTTTGAGACCGTTTTAGCCGGATTTTTACTGAATTTGCATGTGCCCCAAGACCTTCGATTTCTGCCAGGCGAATAACATCCCCGGCTTCACGCTCAAAAGCTGCCCTGGAATAACGGATAAGGCTGGTTTTTTTTACAAAAGTATCCACTGAAAGGGCAGAAGAAAACCTTGCTGTGCCCGCAGTGGGGAGTACGTGATTGGGGCCTGCCATATAATCGCCCATAGGTTCCGGGGTATAGTTTCCCAAAAACACGGCTCCGGCATTACGGATCTGTCCCGCCCGGGTCAGTGGATCTCTGATCTGAAGTTCGAGGTGCTCGGGGGCAATTTGGTTTGAGAGTTCGATGGCAGCATCGACATCAGACACCACCATTATGGCGCCGAATCTGGAGAGGGACTGTTCGGCAATCTCTTTGCGCGAAAGATTTTTTAGCTGCTCATTCACGGCAAGGGCAACCGATTTTGCGGTGTCCATGGAATCCGTGACCAGGATTGCAGAGGCCAAGGGGTCGTGCTCTGCCTGTGAAAGGAGATCTGCTGCAGTAAATTCCGGAATTGCCGTATCGTCGGCAATAATCAGAATTTCACTCGGTCCTGCGATCATATCGATGCCGACGGTCCCGGACACCATCTTTTTGGCAATGGTGACATAGATATTTCCCGGACCGACGATAACGTCGACTTTCGGGATGGTCTCGGTACCATACGCCAGGGCGGCAATGGCCCAGGCGCTGCCCACCTTGTACACCGCATCCACCCCGACCTTTTTGGCCGCAACCAGAAGGTGGGGGTTTACAGATCCGTTTTGGGTCGGCGGCGTCACCATGGTGACATGCTTAACGCCGGCAATTTTTGCAGGGATAACGCCCATCAGGACCGAGGAGACCAGGGGCGTCTCACCCCCTTTTCCTCCCGGGACGTAAATTCCTGCTGCATCCACGGGGTTTACCATCTGGCCCAGTAAGGTCCCGGGTCTTTTGAGGTTAATCCATGATTTGTCGAGTTGCTGTTGATGAAAGGATTCAATTTGAGAAACCGCTCGATTCAAAGCACGTACAAAAGAGCGGTCTACGTGTTTTGGCGCATCGTCGAATTCCCGGCAGGATACCTTCATCAAGGCAACGGTCAATCCAGGAGCGTCAAACCGGTTGGTATATTCGATGAGCGCCCTGTCCCCATTCTTTCGGACATCCTCAAGAATGCGGGTGACCGAAGAAACGTCTTTCTTTTTGAAAGCAACGCCGCGATTTACAATGGATGTAATTTTTTTTTCTGCTGTTTTTGAAGGATAACGATATATTTTCATGACAATTACTTTCTAATGATAAGTTTATACCCTTCGGGTATGGCTAAAGGAGACATAAAAAAAGAAAATCTACAACTAATACAAAAACATAATTAAGCCAAGAAAGGTTCTTTGTCAACACCGGGTGGCAAGTCAAAAAAATCTGATTGACATATTCACTTCTATCTGAACAAATAATGTCTTTTAAAAAAGAGAAGATCATACAATTTAT
>JAHECI010000414.1 GCA_024641825.1 Desulfobacterales bacterium
AGCTGCTGGAGGTTTTTCAGGAACCAAAGGTCAATCCGGGTAATCTTGGATATTTCTTCGGGAGAAATCCCGCTGGTGAGGGCCTGCCAAATTTTCAAGATGCGATCGGGTGTCCCCCATCTGAGATCATCCAGCAAGACTTCAGTTGACATTCCGCTGACGGAGTCGTGGCCATTGGCATGGAAACCGGACCAGCCGTTTTCAAGGGACCGCAGCGTTTTGTTCAGCGCTTCCTTGAAGGTTCTTCCGATTCCCATGGCCTCACCCACCGATTTCATCTGGGAGCTCAATCGGACATCGTTCCCGGGAAACTTTTCAAAATCCCATCGGGGGATTTTGACCACGACATAGTCGATGGCCGGCTCAAAGCATGCCGGAGTTTTTCGGGTAATATCGTTGGGGATCTCGTGAAGATAATACCCCGCAGCAAGTTTAGCGGCAATCTTGGCAATGGGAAAACCGGTGGCTTTGGATGCCAGGGCCGAACTGCGTGAGACCCTGGGATTCATTTCAATGACCACCATCTCGCCGTTTTCCGGGTTCAGGGCAAACTGGATGTTGGCCCCGCCGGTTTCGACGCCGACCTTGGCCACAATTTTTTTGGCCGCATCCCGCATGACCTGAAATTCGACATCCGTAAGCGTTTGGGCGGGGGCAACCGTAATGCTGTCCCCCGTGTGGATACCCATGGGATCGAAATTTTCGATGGAACACACCACCACGAAATTATCCGCCGCATCCCGCATCACTTCCAGCTCGTATTCCTTCCACCCGAGCACGGACGCCTCGATTAATATCTCGGTGACCGGGCTGGCGCTCAAGCCCCACTGGACCGCCCGGTTGAACTCCTCTCTGTTATAAACGACACTCCCCCCAATACCGCCAAGGGTAAATGAAGGTCGAATGATGAGGGGGAAACCGATTTCATCGCGCAGGGCCTCCGCCGCTTCGAGGGAACTGACACACCCCCCCGCAGGAACCTTCAAACCGATTTTCTCCATGGCATCGCGGAAAAGATTCCTGTTTTCGGCCAGATGGATCGTCTCGAGCTTGGCACCGATTAACTCCACGCCGTATTCTTCCAAAACACCACTTTCGGCAAGTTCAACGGCAAGGTTAAGACTTGTCTGGCCGCCCAGGGTGGGCAGGAGCGCATCGGGACGTTCAGCGTCTATGATTTTTGCAATCACATCTGCACGGAGCGGTTCGATATAGGTTCTATCGGAAAATTCGGGGTCTGTCATAATCGTGGCCGGATTGCTGTTGATCAATATAACGATAAACCCTTCTTCACGCAAAGCTTTACAGGCCTGGCTTCCGGAATAATCAAACTCACAGGCCTGACCGATGACGATGGGGCCCGACCCGATCACAAGTATTCGTTTTATGTCTTTTCTTTTAGGCATGGAACTGCTTCATATCCTCTATAAATTGCGCAAACAGATACCGGCTGTCATGGGGTCCCGGAGATGCCTCCGGATGATATTGAACCGAGAAAGCCCGTAGGGATTGATGTCTCATTCCTTCCAGAGTTCCATCATTCAGATTGATATGGGTGATCTCGACCTCGCTTTTCGCCAAGCTGTCAATATCGATGATAAAACCATGGTTCTGAGAAGTGATCTCAACGGCGCCGGTGAGTCGATGTTTTACCGGGTGGTTTGCACCGTGGTGGCCGAATTTCAACTTGGTGGTTCGGCCACCCAGCGCCAGTCCCAAAATCTGATGGCCCAGACAAATCCCGAAAATCGGTTTCTTGCCCAACAGGTGCCGAACCGATTTGACGGCGTATTCGACCGGCTCCGGATCGCCGGGACCGTTGGATAGAACGATGCCATGGGGATTCCATTCGAGGACCGCTTCAGGCGGAGCATGGCCGGGAAACACACGGAGTCGGCACCCGTAATCGTGCAGGGTTCTTAAAATTGAAAATTTCACCCCGTAGTCGTAGACAGCGACTCTGAATGCACTTTTTCCATTGCCATCCCTTTCCCCGGATAACGGCCAATCATAATCCCTGTCCGTTGTGACCTCTTTAACGATATCTCTTCCCACAAGTTTTTCACCGGTTCTCAAGCGTTCTAACAAGGTGTCCAAGGGCTCATCGGTGGTGGTGATCATTCCCATTTGGGCTCCGTGATCACGCAAATGACGGGTCAGAGCACGGGTATCGATGTCACTGATCCCCACAATGCCGTAATGTTTCAAGTACGCATCAAGGGATTGGTCCGCCTGCCAGTGACTGACGACAGGGCTGTATTCCCGTATAATAAACCCTGCTGCGTAAATACCCTTTGATTCGAAATCGTTCGGGTTGACACCATAATTTCCGATTTGCGGACATGTCATGGCGATTAACTGGAAATGATACGAAGGATCCGTCAGAATTTCCTGGTATCCGGTCATGGCAGTATTGAACACCACCTCTCCGGAGGTGGTCCCTTGGGCGCCCAGGGAACGCCCTTTATACAGCGATCCATCAGATAAAATTAAACTTGCTTTCATAATGAATTCATTTTTTTAGGGTTAAAAGCGCCTTTGAAACAAAGGGATCAAATTTCCCATTTTTCTGGAAGCGAAAATATTCCAATGACATGATTAAAAGAAAAATTCAACTTTTTTCATTTTTTTCTTGGACGCCCAGTGTTTGAAGTCCGTTGTCCAGGAACACGGGAAACCATCTCGAACAACCATAAAAAATAAAGAACCCCGTTGCACTTGAAAATTCAAGTAGATGAGAGGTCGGGGAGCTTTATTCTAACTCCTTGAGTACCAGCGGAATGGATGATCTTTTTTTAAATCGGATGCTGTTTGAGTGGCTTAGGGATCGTTAGAAAGAACAGGCGCATGTAGAAATCTATTTTTAAAGAAATTTTAAAGAAATGCAATGAACCTACTGGTATTTCAAAGATAGCTT
>JAHECI010000088.1 GCA_024641825.1 Desulfobacterales bacterium
TTTCCAGCATCTTCAAAAGACAATCTTTGGGACGTTCACAAAGTTCCCGGGTAACGTTTAGCCTTGAAAAATTTGAACCCGGAAGTTCAAATTGAAAATCCGTCAGGATGTTCTCCCATACACTTACCAGTGCACGGGCACCCGTCTTTCGGTTTTCTGAAATTTCCGCGATATATTCAACCGCATCCGATGTAAAATCCGCATCTATACGGTACAACTTAAATTCCATTTTATATTGATTGAGGATTGAGTCTTCGGTTTCTTGCATGATACGGATCAAGTCGTTTTTAGACAACAGATTCACGAAAGTCCTTATGGGAGATCTACCGACCAATTCAGGAAGAAGACCGAAATTTATAAAATCTTCCGCTTCAGCTTCCTTGTAATAGTTTTGTAACTGACCCTTTCTGTCTTTTTTCTCCTCCGCAGCAAACCCTTTTATCTCGATACTTCCATCTTCGCGAACGCGGCCCTTATGATGCAAACGTTTCTTTACAATCGTCTCTAAATTTTCGCCCAGCCTTTCAAAAGAGCCCCCCAATATAAAGAGTATATTTTCCGTACTGATGATGCTTTCCTGTTTGCTGGTTTTTTCTCCTCTCTGTTGATCGATAACATCTTGGAGTTGAGCGGCCGCCGAATATGGATTGTTTATCGGGACCAGTTTTCTTTCGATAAGTTTTAAGACCGACCTTTGGAATCCTTCTCTGGAAATATCATGCCCGGCCAATGCACCGTCTTTTGCTTTTTTATCGATTTCATCAATACATATCAGGCCGCCATATCTGCTGATGAATCGTGCCTGTTCTTCTCGGTTATACCCCGGGGCCAAATCGATCAATTCACGAACCATGTCATCGGAGCTCTTGCCCACATACCCGGCTTCGGTATAATCCGTGGCATCAACGACAAGGGTCGGAACTTCCAAAAGATCCCCTAAAACTTCAACACAATACGTCTTACCGCTTCCCGAAGGGCCTGAAATAATGGTATTTTTCTTTCGAAATCTTTTTACCGTTGGATCATCCGGATTCTCACGAAGATGTTTTATCATGGCAAAATGGTAGGCGGCAGCAATCGCCAGTCTTTTTTTATATTCTTCCTGTCCAACGACATACAGGTCTAAATGGCATTTGATTTCTTTGGGCGTATAGATTTTAGGTTCGAAATCTCCATGGGGTTTTTTCTGGGAATGAAATCGTTCTTCGAGAAAAGATTTAAATGCATCATTGGCCTGATCTTGGGCGTCAAGGTATGCTTTGGCTGCTGCTTCTTCAGAACAATGATAATCCGCCATTATTTGTGTGACAGCTTCTCTTGGAATCGATATCTTCATATGCCTGCTGTTTCGACGGTGTTATTGGGATTTATCGTAATTTTGGATCCCCCCTAAAGGGACGGGGTATTGAAATTTCTGGTCTGAGAACTGCCCATACGAGACACGATAATGCCCCCTCAATCCATGGGAAAATGAGTCATTTGCCGGTTTTTTTCCTGTTTTCAAAATTTTCTTAGGTCTCACCTCGCGATCGGATAATGAGCAGCGGACGATCGATCAGTTGCAGCACACCGGCTGCGACGCTCCCATAGAAAGCCCGGGCCAAGCCGCTCCTTCCATGACTCGTCATTGCGACAAGACCGGCACCTTCCCGCTCGGAACAGTCTATGATCTCTCGAACCACCGAACCATTGACCACACAAATCTTGGCCTCGATGCCCTTTTGCCGGAATTTTCCTTTTTGGCCGGCCAAATAATCGGTGGCCTGTTTTTTCATTTGTGTGATATCTTGACGGTACAGCAAGATTTCCGTCTCGTGATAGGCCACAATATTGGGATAGGTTAAGACCTGGAGAAAAACCACCTTGGCCTTCAAGCTTTGGGCCAAGTTCTCCACATGGGTTAATATTCGTTCTGCACGCCTCGATCCGTCCAACGGCACCAAAATAGTCTTATACATCTAAATCTCCTCCTAAAAATATAACGTATATGGAGTCTATCAAGGCAAAAGCTATGCCAAGAAACTTTTTAGATGGGATTTGGAATAACCCTCCGACAAATCAGGTTATTTTATGAAAATGGACGGAAGTGTCAACTGGGATGGGGGAAAAATGAGTGTCGGAAATTTTTACAAGATGTAAAAACTCGAAATTAGACGCATGTTCACGCTGGCGCCGGTTTTGGAACGGATTTATAAAACGTGCCGTTCATCCCCGAAAAGAAGTTTTGGATTCGGCAGTGTTTCACCCATTAGGACAGGTTTTCTTTAACGGAAGTCTCGATTTTAAGACCATATTTTTCAATCTTGGAATGTAAGGTGGGCCTGGAAAGGCCGAGGCGTTTTGCCGCCTGGGACCGATTCCCTCCGGTAATGTTGAGGGCTTCGCTGATGACGATACCGGCAAAGTGGTCCAAACAGTCATCAAATAGATTTGGGTTGGAACGGGAATTCAGGGCCTGACGCACCCATTGCCGAATGGCCTGGTCTCCTTTTTCCAAGTCTATGGCATTGCCCGTACTCTTGTCCGTGATGGCCTGTAAAATGTCTTCTTTGGAAATCGGGGCGCCCCGGTTAAAAATAAGGGCCTTCTGAATGGTGTTCCCCAGTTCCCGGACATTCCCTTTCCAGGGCGTCGCGGCAAGCATGGCCTTTGCCGCTTGGGTGATTCCCGGGTTTTCAACCTGGGCTTCAAGTGAAAAGCGCGCAAGAAAATAATCGGTCAACGCCGGAATATCCTCGGTCCGATCCCCAAGAGACGGTAAAAAGATGCTGACCACTTTGAGACGGTAATAGAGGTCTTCTCGGAATCGGCCTTTGGAAAGGGCGGATTCAAGATCGCGATTGGTGGCAGCGATAATTCTCACATCGACGGGAATGGTGGCCCTGCCCCCCAGCCGCTCGATACTTCTTTCCTGAAGCAGGCGCAGGATTTTGGCTTGGATGCTCAAGGGCATGTCGCCGATTTCATCCAAAAATACGGTTCCGTGATTGGCCTGTTCTATTTTGCCGATCCGGCGGTGGGTGGCGCCGGTAAAGGCGCCTTTTTCATAGCCAAACAGCTCACTTTCCAAAAGGGTTTCAGGGATGGCCACACAGTTAATCACCAAAAAAGGCTTGTGGGCCCGGGCGCTGTGCTGATAAATGGCCCGGGCCACCAGTTCCTTTCCGGTACCCGATTCTCCACGGATCAGGACCGTCGCGTCTGTCTCGGACACCCGGCCGATGGCCTTGTAAACCTCCTGCATGGACTTACTTCGCCCAATAATGGCATCCCGGAAGCTTTTGTCCGGAAGCGGGTCCATATCCACCGGAGAACGCATGAACCGGCTGGCTTCCAGAGCCTGTTCGATCACCACCAGCATTTCCGGGATGTCAAACGGCTTGAGAACATAATCGAATGCCCCCATTTTGGTGGCTTCAATGGCGGTTTCCGTGGTGCCGAAGGCGGTCATTATGATCACCGGGAGCTTGGTTTCCATTTCATGAATGGCCTGGAAGGTTTCGAGTCCGTTCATTCCGGGCAACCGCATGTCAAGGATCACCAGATCCAGAACTTCTTGTTGGACGATCTTGAGACCGGCCTCCCCGGAAGCGGCACTTTTTGTTTGGTAGCCTTCATCGGTCAAAAGCTTGTTAAAACTTTTTCGCAATTGATCGTCATCGTCGATGATTAGAATATTACCCAAAGCGCGACTCCTTTACTGGGAGCGTAATGATAAACGTTGACCCAACATTTTCTTTTGATTCCAAAGACAACCGGCCATGGTGTTCTTCGATAATCCGGGTTGCGATACTCAATCCCAGACCGGTACCTTCTTCCTTGGTGGTAAAAAAAGGTTGAAAAATTTTCTCCCGCATGGATTCGGAAATACCCGGACCGTTGTCCCTTAGCCGAATGGCCGCAACCCTGCCCATGCCTTTTTCAGATGTTTCTTCCTCGCTGATGACCATGGACCCGCCATTCCCCATGGCTTCGCAGGCATTTACGATGATGTTGACAAGGACTTCCTTCAATTGCTCGGGATCGGCTTTAATCATCGGAAGCCGCTTGGTTCTTTGTATGACGACGACGACTTCGTAGGATTTCAGGCGGTGCTCCAACAACTGTACGGCCTGGTCGACAACATCCGACGGAGAAACCAGCTGCAGCTTTAACCTGGGGGGTCGAGAAAATTCAAGGAAATTTTGCAAGATATTATCAATATGACCGATTTCCTCTGAAATGACGTCAAAATCTTCTTTCTGGTTGTGATCGAGATGGAGGCTTCTGCCCAGTGAAAATAGCCGCATTTTAACCGAGGTGAGGGGATTTCGGATACTGTGGGACGTCCCTGCAGCCAGGTTTCCCACAAGGGCCATCTTTTCCGACTGCAGGAGGTGCTCCCGGCTTTTTTCCAGTTCAAATTGCGTTTGATCGTATTCCTTGATCAGATCATGGACGCTATTGCTGAGGGTCTTCACCTCATCTGTGGTTTTTTCAAACACTTTATTACGATCGGTTTCCAGGGTCAGTCTTCTCACCGGCTCCAGAACCCCGTGTATCAGAAAAAAGATCAGTATTATTGCCAGACCGAGGACCACGAGTATCGCCGATCCGGCAACAATTCTGAATTTTTCGGCCTGTCTAAGGCTCTGTTTTTTGACGTCTTGAGCTTTTGTTGTGAAAAGGTTTTTGTAATTTTCGCAAAGTTCAAGAATCGTAAAAAAATTTTTTCGGACTTCTTCGTGGAGCACGGCGCCGGTCAATTGATTTTCAGACTTATAGAGATCGATCACCTCATTTTTCTCAGCAACATACTTCAGGTATTTGGATTTAATGAGACCCAGAATTCCTTCTTCCTCTTCGGTTAAGGAAAAATGGCGGGTTTTTTCGAGTCTATCCAGAAAAATACTGCGGTAGCGCTCCATTTCCATGAGCCATTTCGGATCTCGATCGATGAAATAATAGGAAGCAAACCCTTTTTGATTGACCAGGGCGAGCTCCATGGATTCCACCGTCTGAAGTTCCTCCATATGCTGGTCGATGACCTCGGCAAGAAGGTCTTCCATTCGATACGTATATCGAATCATCACCAGCGCACCAATAACGGTGATAATAACCAGAGCGCTTATCGGTATAAATATTCTGATTCTCAGACTCATCTTATTCCAAACCGTGTACCGAAAGCGCCTCCCGGACCCGGGCTTCTCGGATTTTCTCTTCATGGTTTCGTTTTTTTTGAGCCGCCTCGTGAACTTTGACCATGAGCTGTTCCACTTCACACGGTTTCATCAGGTAATCAAAGGCCCCCAGTTTCATCCCCTCTATGGCCGACTCCACCGTGGCGTGGCCGGTGAGCATAATGACCTCCACCAAAGGGAACAACTTTCGTATCCTTTCAAGGGTTTCGATTCCGTTCATGCCCGGCATTTTGACATCGAGAATGACCACATCGGTATTTCGATTTACGTCCAGCAATTCAAGAGCCTCCTCTCCGGTAAAGGCCGTAATGATTTTAAGGTCCCTTTTTGACAACCGTTTTGTCATCGTTTCAACAAAAGGTACTTCATCGTCCACCAGCATAACCAATGGCTTCATCATTTTATTTTCTCTCCTTAAAATGGGAACAGGCCGTTGTTTCTTGCTCGTTACAACGTTCGTTGTTCGATGGTTTTATTCAAGAATGCTCATGGGCGAGGTTGACAGTTTGTCCACCATCGCTTTTCGAATCCGTTCTTCATGCTCTGATTTCCGCTCGTACGCCCCGTCGATCTTCTCCAACAAGACGTCTATTTTGCAGGGCTTTAGCAGGAAATCAAAAGCGCCCAGTTTCATGCCTTCTATGGCGGTTTCAATGGTTCCATGGCCGGTGAGCATCAAAATTTCCGTCAACGGTTTCAGTTTTTTTATCGCCCCCAATGCCTCGATGCCGCTCATGCCCGGCATCTGGACGTCTAAAATCGTTACATCAAAATTGAATTTTTTCGACGTTTCGAGAGCCTCGTCCCCGCTAAAGGCTGTGGCAACGTAAAAGCCTCGGGTCCTTAGGCGTTCGGCCAGGGTCTCGACAAATTCTTTTTCATCATCCACCAAAAGTATTCTTATTTTCATACATACCCCCTGATCTTGATAATTAAGGCGTATTGCTCAAAAGGACCGCCTTTGCCGTTTCGGTGATTCCTTCTGGAAATCCAACCACATTATAAAGCACCATAAAACCCAATACCCACACAATCATCAGTGAAATGAGCCAGAGCACAAACCCGTATTTGACGAAGTCGATGGGGCTGATCATTCGTTGACCGGTATCCGGATAAACGCCAAGCCCGTACACAATGGCATTGTTCGGTGTTCCAACGATGAGAAAATGGGCGAAAGACGTGGCAAAGGCCGTGGCAAGGCCGATGGCCCAGGGTTCACCCGGAACACCGCTCATAATGCCCATGGGAATGGCAATGGGTCCTAAAAGGGCCGTGGTCCCTGCATCGGACATAAAGTTGGTCATCAGACCCGAAAATGAACTCATTCCGATCCAGAGGCCCAGACCTTTCCCGAAACCGATCGCGTCCAAGCCCCCCAGAAAAATCTGCGCCAGATACAGGGCCGCACCGGTCTCCTTTAACAGTGCGCCTAGGGTGAGGGCGCCGCAATACATGAACCAGGCATCCCAGGATATGCCGCCTAAAATTTTTCTCCAATCCGCGATTTTAAACACCACCGGTATGACCAGGGCGAGCAAGGCCGGCCCCCCAAGACCGAGATCATGCCCGCCGACGATCCAGAGAAACAATATCAGGAGCATCATACCAAACGCCACTTTTTCGGCATAACTCATTTTCCCCATCTTTTTCGTTTCTTCCTTTATCGCCAGAAGACCGGGGGTGAGGTCTTTTGTTTTGACTTTTCTAAATACCAATAACATATATCCAGCCACTGCCAGACCCAGTACCGGGGTCATCGGAAGACCGTACATCATCCACCGGCCGAAACTCATGGGCACATTGTAATCAGACCAGAATCCCATCATGATGACGTTTCGACCGCCGGCTGCGGGGGATCCCACACCGCCGACATTCAATGCAAAACAGAGAGAAAAAAGTAAAAGCTTTGCCAGTTGCGGATCATGTTCGATAACCCCATGATTGCTGTTGGCCGAAACCGCTCCCATGTAGACGGCCGCCATCACCGGCGCCATAAAGGCCGCCATGGCATGGGCGGATATAAAGGATCCTAAAACGGACATGGAAACACACAGTACGACAATGGGCACCACAAACCCTTTGGTCCACCCGAGTATCCACGTGGCGAGACGTTTGTGCAATCCCACGCCGATGACCGTCACCCCCATGGCCAGAACACCCAATAGAAACAGCGGTGCATCTCCGGCAAAGGTCTGCCCGATCATCTTCATGGGCAATAGTTTGAAAAAATAAGCGAACATGGGCATCAAAATGCCCACCAGGCCGATGGGAAGTGCCTCGGTTGCAAAATATAGGACGGCCATGGGAATCATGCCGAGGACAAGTTTCGCCTTCCATGCCGCGTGGGCAGCATCATGGGCGATATGCCATTCGATCATTCTTTCCGCAATTTTCTGTTTTTCCACCAGTTCAATGAGACTCTGGGGGGTCGGAACAATAAACGCAATGATCACAAAAAAGGCTGCCCCAACGATCAGCCAGATCAGTTTGTTTGAAAGCAACCCTGGTTTTTTTGATTTATCCATTTCCATGTTGTCGTGTTCCATTGAGGATCCTCCGTTAAGTTCTGCATTTCTTCACTCTTTCACAAAGCAATTTGAACACATCCACGAGCCTCAAGATGCCGACGATCTCTCCGTCTTGGGTAACAAGAAGAGACTGATGATGACCGAGAATAAGACTATGCAGGGCCTCACCCATCGTGGCATCCGCGTCAATTTTTTCTCCCTCCGCAGGTTGGTACATAACATTCTTTACTTTTTTCCCGGCAACTCGACTGCAAATATCATCCAGATCCACCTGCCACAGGCTGTATTTTTCCATCATGGATCTAATTAACTCCGGGCTGAGTCCGGAAAGAGATGACGACCGGATATCCCCAAAACTCTCATATTTGGGTTCAAGGCATTTGATGACATCCAATTGGCTTAATTTACCGACAATCTTATGGGTGTCATCATAGACCAAAACAGCCCGATGCACATACGGCGATCCTTCAAACGCTTCCTGGGCTTTTTCCAGGGCATCGATGGCGTCTATCAAAAGGCTGTCCTTGTGGATGGTGGCGTATTTTTCCAATGGGACCATTACGTCTCTAACCGCCAGTTTCTGCATGATGTATCTCTCCCTTTCCTCGGTGTGGTTACCATTGAAGGTTATTTTTTCTTGTCGCGATCGAGAATTTCTTTTGCGGTTTCGAATTCACCGGCTTCAGCAAAAGCAGCGGCGCTCATGGCGTCCTGAAATTTGCTTTTGTAAGCTTCGGTGACGGTCTTCATGAGTTTTTCAATGGACACCGGCTTTTGAAGGTATTCAAAAACACCCAGACGTCGGGCCTCTTTTTCATCTTTTTCAGACCCATGCCCGGTCAACATGATAATCTGAACACCGGGATACGCCTTCTTGGCACGTCTTAAAACTTCCATTCCGTCCATGCCGGGCATCTTGAGATCGAGAACCATGACATCCGGAAGATCTTCGTCCAGAGTTTTAAGGGCCGCTTCTCCGTTAAGTGCCACATCGGATTTGACATCCCGCATCTCCAGCCGCTCGGAAAGGGATTTTACGAATTCTTCTTCATCGTCCACCAACAACACTTTCATCTCTTTCATTTTTTTCTCCTTTCATCCTTATTATTATGTCGGAAATTTTTTATATTTTCGTTGGGTTTAGGTCTTGTTGTCAATAGTTCTTTGGCCATATCGGCTTCGCCGGCCTCGGCAAAACTTGCGGCAACCATGATGTGTTGGCAGCGCTGTAACAGTGAAGGTTTGACCACTTCCGCCGCTTTCTTTGCTAAAAATGCCTCCTGGATCCTTAAAATGAGTGCATCCAAATCCAGGGGCATGAGAAGGTCGTCGAATACACCCAGTTTCATCCCTTCTATTGACAGCGAAATCTCATCGCCGCTGTTGATGGTGATCACCTGAACGGCGGGACGCACTTTTTTGATCGTTTTAATCAACACCAAACTCTCTTTTTGAAAATCGTTCAGGCTCAGCAACACCACATCGATATTACGTCTTTTAACAATCCGTTTTGCCTCTGGTTTTTGTCTGGCCGTAAAAATTTGATACGCCTCACCGGCAAGGTGCCTGGACAGGTGGTCGTGCAAATAATTATCCATCTCGATGATCAAAAGATTTACTCCCATGACGTTATCAACATACTATCTAAGGGTATCAAACCCATAACCCCGGGGGGTTCATATCCCATGTTGAAAATACGGACTACCGCCATCAACGACGGGAATTCTTACACATCCATCGCCCCATACAACCGGAGAATATACAGGGTGCAGGTCCAGAATCTCCCGACTCGTATGATGTTCGCCCATCTCAGCGAAGGTAACGGAGACAAAGATATTTTCTAAAATTTTGACCCATCTTTTCATGGAACCCTCCTTGCTGTTATCGGGTGAATGCAAACTTGACGATTTTATCAGCAAGGAACATGCCAAAATTCAATTATGATATTATATTAATAGGTTATGATATTATCAGGGAGGCAGCTGGGAATAATTGAAACTTATTGAAACACCCCAAATAGCACATAATGAAACCCTTTGAGACGGTTTTATGTGTTTATGGATTTATGGATCGGGGGAAATATAACAGGATTTCCAGAGTAGAATCAAAGGCTTTGGCGGTTCCGCCCAGGTACGCCATTGTTTCTTGCAATGATTCCCAGCGTCCGGACGAAGACACCGCCGGAAAAACGTCTGCCTGGGACGGAGTCATCCCTTCATAACAAACACCGAACACATCCCGATCTTGTATTTTGCGCGGATAAAGTCTTATTTTTCCACCGGAGTTTAATGCGTTCAGCAGGATCTCGATGGATTCGAACAGGGCCATTTCCAAGGCCACAGGGTGTGTGTGGATGATCATTGGCGCGTCATGGGGGTCGGCTTCAACCACCACATTTTTAAGCCTGGCGAAGCGGGATGCAAGTAAAACCATCTGTTCGGATACCTCATTGAGGTCCACATCGGTGGGGCTGTGATCGGGGCTATGGGCGAACTTGTTTAAACGGGTGGTAATATCGACCCCACGGTCGATTTGGCCGAAGATTCTTTTCAAGGATGTGTTAAATTTATCCTTCCGGGGAAAGGTCTCATCCGGGGTTATGGCAAGAATATCCTCCATAAGGCCCGAGGATTCTTGAATGATGGCCAGCACATTTTTAATTTCATGGGTGATTCCCGCGGTTATTTTGCCGAAAAAGACAATCTCTTTACTTTTTATTTTATCCATTGGCTCCCCTTACCACAGATTCTTCAGAGGCCTTTTAAAGAACATTTTTCGCCGCTTCATTGAGTTTTTCAATCAGTTCATCAATGTCTACGGGTTTTATCAGATAGTCAAACGCCCCGAGCTGCATCCCTTTGATGCCGTCTTTGGTGCCACCGTGACCGGTGAGCAGAATCACCTGGATGTTAGAATCGACGGCTTTTATTCTCTCCAAAACCTCCATCCCGCTGAGACCCGGCATCATGACATCCAACACCACAACCTTTGGCGGATCGGTTTCGACAAGGCCCAATGCCATTTCTCCATCCGTTGCAATCTCAACCTGCATCCCCCTCAATTCAAGCCTTTCAGCCAAGGTTGTAACGAATTCTTGTTCATCATCAACGAGCAGGACTTTTAACTGCAACAT
>JAHECI010000089.1 GCA_024641825.1 Desulfobacterales bacterium
CCACACAAACCGATGTGCTTATTGCTCAGACGCTTCTCACACGAACCATGACAAATTATTACAATGCACTGTACGCATTTAAAATTTCGAAGGCCACGCTCTATCGAGCCATGGGTCAGGAAGTTGTTGAATGATAGCGGTTCAGAATAAAAGCTCAATAATTCGGATGTTCCATGTTCACAAGAATTACGGTGCAAATAAAGCCCTCGTCGATGTCACCCTTGACATTTCAAAGAACGAATTCCTCTTTATCACCGGCCCGAGTGGTGCCGGGAAAACAACCCTTCTAAAGCTTTTGTACCTCGGAGAAACCGTATCTGAAGGCCAGGTATTGATTGAAGGAATGAATTTGTCCAGGATTTCCCACCAACGAATACCGTTTCTCAGAAGAAAGTTCGGAATAATATTCCAGGATTACAAGTTGATTGTAACAAAGACCGTGTTTGAAAATGTGGCCCTGGTCCTTGAAGCCATGGGTAAAAAACGACGTTTTATCGAAAAAAAGGTAAAAAGTGTTCTGAGAACCGTGGGCATGGAGAATCGCCTCCAATCTTTCCCTCCGAGCCTGTCGGGTGGCGAACAACAAAGAGTCGCGGTGGCCAGGGCCGTGGTGGGAGATCCAACGATCATCCTTGCGGACGAACCCACCGGCAATCTGGACGAAGATTCTGCGGATATCATTTTTGAGCTTCTCAAAAGATTCCATATTCGGGGTGCGACCATCGTAATTGCAACCCACGATAAGGAACTTATCCGAAAAACAGGCGGGCGGGCCATCCATCTCAAGCAAGGTCGCTTGCAAACAACATCAACCGTAACAGTTTAGCGCTTTTAAACGTCTTCCAATGATTATTTATTCTAAACGGGCCATAAAGGATATTCTCGATCACAGATTTCTCAGTGTTACCACCATCATTACCATTGCCGTTTCCGTCCTCATTGTCGGCGCCGTTGCCCTTTTTCTCATGAACGCAAATGATATTATGAACACCTGGAAAAAAGGTATCCGGGTTATGGTCTATCTTAAACCGGATATCCCTGAGATAAAGATTGGGGAGTTAGAGCGCAGAATTCAGGGTATGGACGGTGTCCGGGATGTGCAGTTTATTTCAAAAAATGAAGCGCTCCAACGGCTAAAAAACCAGATGAAACGGCAACCTTCACTGCTGGAGAACCTGAAAGAAAACCCCCTTCCGGATGCATTTGAAATCCGGCTTGGAGAATCTTTTCAAAACCGGAATCGGATTGAAGCCCTGGCCGAACGGCTGAGTTCCCTTGTTCAAGTGGAGGACGTCGAGTATGGCCAGATTTGGCTCGGACGATTTATGAGTATTATCAATCTGTTCAGATTAACAGGATATGCAATGGGGGGCCTCTTCTTTTTAGCGGCTGTTTTTATCGTCGCCAATACCATTCGTCTGGTCCTCTATTCAAGGCGCGAAGAAGTTGAGATCATGCGGCTGGTGGGCGCCACCGACGGATTTATCAAAGCCCCTTTCTACATAGAAGGTCTTATCCAGGGGGCACTGGGCGGAATGATCGGCCTGGCGGTGTTATTTGTTATTTTTCTACTCGTATCATTAAATGTTGAGCAGGGTTTAACTGCAGGCCTCTTTACCATTAGATTTCTTTCACCGGGAGCTTCCGGTGGAATATTGGTTTGCAGCATGTTTGTGGGGTGGCTGGGGTGTTATCTTTCTTTGAAACAATTCTTAAGGTAATCTTATATACGGTAGCCGGGATCATACTGGTGGTGCAATTTTCCGACGTTTACGCCGCCCAACCCGATGAAATTGGAATTGTTGTCGTAAACAAGCTTAATTTTCGGTCCGAGCCGGGGATAAAGACACCGCCGTTAACATCCATTAAAAAAGGAACAAAAATCAAAATTATAGAACATCACGATGGATGGCTTAAAATCGAGTATAAAGATCAGGTGGGTTACATTCGAAATTTAGACAATTATGTGCGAATCCTATCTCCGGGGAACAGCGGGGAAAAGAGAACCCAGAAAAATTATCCGGGCGACTTTGAAAGTTACGAGAACGAAGCGGAGCGCATCCATCGCAAGATAAAAAAAGAAAAGGCTGAAGTGCTTGTGGCCACCCGAAAGGAAGCCTCCATTGTCAACAGTTTAAACGATATCGATCTGGCCATCGACAAAGCCAGAAAAAACGTCTCGTCCCTAAAGGATGATCTGTCTGCCATAGAAGAAGAAACCGTCAAGATCCAGACGACATTAAAAGACCTTAAAAAAAGAATTGAAACCAGTGAAGAGTATGCATCCGAACGCTTGGTGGCGCTGTATAAGCTGAACTGGCTGGGAAGAATATATGTTTTGGCCTCGGCGCAATCCATGTATGATCTTTTTCAACGGAAAAAGGCCATGGAACAGATTCTGGCATATGACGAAAATATCTGGCATGGCCTCCTGGACAGCAAAACCCGACTGCAAAAACTTCTCAATCGGCTGGAAACTCAGAAAACGGAGAAGCTCTCGGTTCAAACAGCTTTGAGAAAACAGATTTCCATGCGGTCCCGTGAACGATTGAAACGTTCAAAACTCCTTGATGATATACGCCAAAAAAGATCTCTAAACCTGGCGGCGCTTGAATCCTTAAAAGAAGCGGCGGTCGATCTGGATCAAGCCATAAAATCTTTGAATTCAAAATCCGGTCCGACCGGCGCCGGAAGAGATATTTCGCCAAAAAGCTTTTCTTCTTTAAAAGGATTGCTAAATATGCCGGTAAAAGGTAAAATAGTCGCGTTTTTCGGTCCGCATAAAAACAAAAAGTTCAAAACGGTCAATTTCCAAAGCGGTATTGAGATAAAAGCGGATGTCGGTGAACCCATCCGAGCCGTTTATGATGGTCAGATTTTGTATGCCAGCTGGTTTAAAGGATACGGAAATATGATTATCATCGACCATAAGAATAACTACTACACGGTCTATGCCCATGCCCAAGACCTTTTTGCATCAAAAGGAGATGCGGTGGAAAAGGGAGAAGTGGTTGCAACGGTTGGAGACTCGGGATCGATGAACGGTCCGAGTCTGCATTTTGAAGTTCGCCATCACGGGAAACCCTTAGATCCCCTGGAATGGATTAAAAAAAGTTAGCCTGGAGTTTTCAATCGGCTGAGCGAACAGCGTTATGAGCCATTCAGGTTAAAAGGAGAAACTACATGACTGTCAAAAAAAAGCAATCTGTTAAACTGTGCCTGGTGGTGATCATCGCTGTGGTCTTTTGGATTGTGGGATCCGGGTTTTACCGGAATCTTTCTGCCAAAGGAGCCGAGACATATAAAGGTTTAAAATTATTTTCCGACGTGATCGAACTGGTCGAAAAAAACTATGTGGATCCGGTGGATTCAAAAGAATTGATCGACAAGGCGATTCAGGGGATGGTCCACAGCCTCGATCCGCATTCCGCTTTACTGACTCCTGACGACTTTAAAGAGCTGAAAGTCGAAACCCAGGGCGAATTTATGGGAATCGGTGTAAGTATCACCATGCAAAAGGGCTTTGTCACCGTGATTTCGCCCATTGTGGGCACACCGGCCTATAAATCTGGAATCATGGCCGGCGATAGAATCGTTAAGGTCGACGACAAACCGACAACGGACTTGCGGCAGGCGGTTAAAATGATACGGGGACCCAAAGGGACTAAAGTGGTGGTTACCATCGTTCGAAAAGGGAGCAAGGAACCGATGGATTTCGATTTGATTCGAGATGTCATCCCCGTTGAAAGTGTTAAATCGGTACTTTTAAAACCCGGATATGGATATATATGGGTCACCAATTTCAGAGATAATACCACCGAAGATCTTGTTGCGGCGTTAAAAATATACGAATCATCAAAAGTCCCGTTAAAAGGCCTGATCCTCGATCTTCGTGACGATCCGGGCGGGCTCCTCAACCAGGCAATTAAGGTTTCAGACCTTTTCCTCGAAAAAGGGAAAATACTTTCCATCAAAGGACGTCAGCAAAAAGATGACCAGGAATTCGAAGCAACCCCAAACCAGGTAAAACGGAATTATCCCATGGTTGCTTTGATCAACGGCGGAAGTGCCAGTGCATCGGAAATTGTGGCCGGTGCACTCCAGGATCAAAAACGGGCCCTGATATTGGGAACCACCTCCTTTGGGAAAGGTTCGGTCCAGTCGGTGGAAACCCTGAGGGACGGCTACGGCCTTAAATTGACCATTGCCCGGTATTACACACCCAGCGGGCGCTCGATTCAGGCAAAAGGTATTGAACCGGACATCATTGTAAAAAGAAGGTTTATGGATAAAGAAGAAGCGGATTACATGGATGAGGGATTCATAAAGGAAAAAGATCTTCAAAATCATCTCGAAGCCGTACCCGAAAAAAGCAAAGAGGAACAACCAGAAGCCGATGAGAAAAAAGAACGGCATCAGAAACGGGAAATCGAAAAAACCAAATTTATTTACGGAGAGCTCACCCCCGAACAACTCCAGGCAGATAACCAGGTGATGCGTGCCCTTGATATTCTTTTGAGCTATGAAATTTTTAAGGATGTCAATAAATAAAGCATGGCCAAGAAGAAAATACGAGGGGCAAGGAAACCGAGAAAGAAAAGGGGTAAGGACAGCATCCGAAAAACGTATCTGATCAAGGCGTTTTCCGGGCTCGGCGTCCTGATACTTCTTGTGGTGGTTGCCGGCGTTTTGGCGCATCATTTGATATCGCGCAAATATCCCATCGCGCCGGTGACAAAACCCCATATAACAAAAACGCCCAGGTTTGAAGTCTATCCAAAACACGAAATACCGCCTCGCAAACCTGTGCCGAGACCCATAATTCCCATACCGAAAAAATTGCCCAAGATCGCCATTATTGTTGACGACATCGGCTATGATAAACATATGGCGGAGAAATTCCTCGGGCTTGACACGGTGTTAACCTTTTCCATCCTCCCTTACAGCCCGTATCAGGAGAGCATTGCCAGGACCGCCCGTTCCAAGGGGTTCGATGTGATGCTGCATTTGCCCATGGAACCCCACGAATATCCCTTGATCAACCCCGGGCCCGGCGCTCTTTTAACTTCAATGTCGCCGGATCAACTCATCAGCCAGCTCGAAAAGGATTTGGACGCCGTTCCTTTTATTCAGGGCGTAAACAATCACATGGGGTCAAAAATGACCACGGTCTCAAGCCAGTTGAATCAAATTTTTTCGGTGTTGAAAAAAAGGAACCTCTTTTTTATCGACAGTCGCACCACCGCCGATACACTGTGCAAACCCTCAGCGCAGTTGTTTCAGATACCGTTTGCGGAAAAAGATGTGTTTATCGATCATATTCAGACCCCTGATTTTATCCGCAGAAAGTTATATCTCCTGGTACAGATAGCCCACAGCCACGGCATGGCCGTGGGCATTGCACACCCCCATACCGTGACCTATAAGGTGCTTCGTGAGGTACTCCCCGAGTTGAAAAAAAAGGCGGTTTTGGTTAAAGCTTCTGAAATAGTAACAACAGCCAGTTAGTGTGCCTCCATGTAAAATCGACACCTATTTTTGTTTGACAGGATACCCTGCCCATTGTATTTTTTGATTATCCCTTGGGGATGCTTTGTGCGGGGTTTAAACTGCAACAGCCCTCGCTTTTCCGCAAGGGTATCGAAGATCTCCTTAAGGGGTTGGCGCCCAGGAGAAATCCTCGTCCAAAGGACGAGAGCTGCAGGGGGCTTCGATTTTTGACCGGGAAAACAGTTTTTTCGGTCACGCACGAACCAATAACGGGTTCCGCCATGAAGCAAAATATCCATTTGTTTTTGATGATGCTTTTCATGTTCTGTCTGGCATGTGTCATCTCGGTTGAAACTGTGAATGCCGATATTACCCGGGAAGCGGTATATGCCGGAAGTTTTTATCCTGCCACGCGTTCTGGGTTGAAAGCCGCCATTGAACAGCTTGTGAGCCAGGTTAAACCGGTCCGTGTGGATCGACCCCCCCATACATCGCTCAAGGCGATGATTATCCCCCATGCCGGTTATATCTACGCCGGATTGACAGCGGCCCATGTTTCACGGGTGTTGAAGGAAAACAGCTTCCGCCGGGCCATCGTTATGGGCCCGGATCATCGCATCGGCTTTCAGGGCTGTGCCATCAGCGATGTGAGCGCCTATGAAACACCCCTCGGATCGGTCCGGATCCATGGCGATGCCGTCCGGTTGCGTCGGGATAAAAACTTGTTTCGATCAGTTCCCCTTTCCGACCGGCTCGAGCACTCCGTAGAAGTGGTCCTGCCATATCTTCAATATTTTCTCCGGGAATTCGAACTCATACCGATTGTGACCGGTCAGGGCCGGAATCTTGACAAACGGGTGTCCGCCGCCCTCGACCCTTTGCTCGACCGAAACACCCTCCTGGTGGCCAGTTCCGATTTGTCCCACTTTTTGCCGTATAAAGATGCCGTTGCCAGAGATCGGGAAACCATCGAAATCATATTAAATCTGGAAGCCGATAAACTGAATAATCGTGAGAATGCAGCCTGCGGCAAAATACCGATTCTAATTTTAATAAACATGGCCCGCCGATACGGCTGGAAACCGGTTCTTCTCCATTATTCCAACAGTGGTGACACCGCCGGAGATCGTTCAAGGGTTGTCGGTTACGGGGCCATAGCCTTTTATGGAGGTTCGTCTATGCAACACAGTATCGATTCCCCTCAATCTTTAGATACGCACCAGGGGCAAGCACTGGTGCGGCTGGCCCGACAGACCATCGCAGAAAAGCTGGGTAAATCTTCGATCAAAGCGGATCCAGAAGATCTTGAGGACGCCGCTTTTCAGACCTCCAGGGGCACCTTTGTAACACTGACCATTGACAAACAGCTGCGCGGTTGTATCGGAAATCTAGAACCCAGAGAATCGATCCTGGCCGGGATCAAACGAAATGCCATCAATGCCGCTTTCCATGATCCCCGTTTTCCGCCTTTAAAACCCGCTGAACTCGACCGGGTGGACATCGAGGTCAGCATCCTTACCGAGCCGTATCCCCTGGAATACCGGGACAGCGAGGATTTACTTGCCAAGCTGCGGGTTCATGTGGATGGCGTTATACTTCGGAAGGGATCGGCCAGTGCCACTTTTTTGCCACAGGTCTGGGCGCAATTGCCCCGGCCTGAAGAGTTTCTTTCCCATCTTTGCATGAAAGCCGGTCTGGGTGCCGATACCTGGAGAAAGCGCCATCTTGAAATTTTGATCTATCAGGTTCAATATTTTGAAGAGGCGAAATGAACGGTCCATAACACGGGTGGTCATCGCCACGGGGATTTCTTCCGTGGTGACCCAGCTATTGACCATTCGTGAATTCTTGGCCCAATTTCAAGGGAACGAGTTCGTCATTGCCCTGATTCTCTTCAACTGGCTGATCCTGGGGGGCATCGGCACCCTGTTGGCCCGCTGGATCACCCAGCGGTTCTGGGCGGCCACTGTTGACCGGCTGGGCGGCCTCTCTCTGATCTTGGCAGGACTCTCCGTCGTACAGATTCTCGCCGTTCGAGGTCTTCGGGATGTCTTTTTTATTCACGGCAGTTCGGTGGGATTCTATCCCACGCTGGCCTATACTTTTTTGACCGTTGCACCCTATTGCCTTGTGCTCGGTTTTGTCCTTCCTTACAGCCTTTTTGTCATCCGGACGGACAATCCGGATTATCCCGGTACACGGATCTATATTATTGACAATCTGGGGGATGTATCGGGGGGCGCCTTATTTTCCTTTGTCCTTGTTTTTCTGGTGACCCCGTTAAAGGCAGCATTTCTGGCAAATCTGCCGCTAATGGCGGCAACCTACCTCCTTTTTACCCCTTCGGCTCGACATCGTCCGGCTGTTTTAATCGGCACCGCTCTGACGTTTGCCCTACTGGTTGCCGGCCTTTTTCTGGAATTTTCATCTCTGGCGCCGTCCGAAGGGAAACTGGTGTATTACAGCGAGTCTCGTTACGGGCGGATCGAGGTCCACCAAGACCAGGAGCAGGTTACGCTCTTTGTGAACGGCAACCCCCTGTATGGCAATCAGAATCTGAGCATGGCTGAAGAAGCCATTCATTATCCTATGGCGCAATTGGCCCAAACAGGGAATATTCTTTTAATTTCTGCAGAAGGCGGTATGTTGGCCGAACTCGAAAAATACCGGCCGGAATCGGTGGATTATGTGGAACTCGATCCACGGTTGGCAGAAGTTCAATTCAGGTTCGGCCTTTTAAAAAGGATTCCCGGCCTGAAGGTTATCCATCAAGACGGCCGGGCCTATCTTTCGGATTCGAATAAGGCCTACGATGCGATCATTGTCAGCCTGGGCGAGCCGGACACCTTTCAAATCAACCGATTTTTCACAGATAGATTTTTTGCGCTGGCGAAACGTCATCTGACACCGGAAGGTGTGTTGAGTTTTTCCATGAAGGGGTTTGACAATTATCTGGCCGAGCCCCAGCGGCAGAAACTATCTTCACTTTATAACACCGTTGGCGATTATTTCCATCGTGTCCTGTTGCTTCCCGGACAGAAAATATTTTTTCTGTGCAGCGCGAAACCCTTTAACATGGACATCCCACGTCTGCTGGATCAAAAAAAGATCCGGACGCGCTACATCAGCGGGTATTATTACGGCAACCTGACCCGTGAAAGAATCGATCGCCTGAACCGACTCATGGATCCAAAGACGCCTAAAAATTCGGATTATTCCCCCCAATTGATGCGGCTGATATTTCAGCAGTGGTTTGCCAAGTTCGCCGCTTCACCCAGAGGTTTCATGGCCGTCCTGGGCGTATTGTGTCTGATCTACCTGATTCGCATCAGTGCCGAAGAGTTCGTCCTCTTTTCCACGGGATGGACGGTGATGGGAAGTGAGATTCTCGTAATATTTGCCTTCCAAATTTTTTTCGGTTATATTTATTCGCAGATCGGCCTCATCGTCACGGTTTTCCTGGCCGGTCTTTTGCCGGGGGCCTGGTTCGGCGAGCGAATGCGTTCAAGGAGCAAAACGACCCTGGCATTCGCCGATGGACTGATCATTGTCCTCATGGGCACCCTCATCGTTGTTTTGAAACAGATCGGCGATGATTTGCCGGTGATTTTTTTTCTTGTTTTCGGTTTTGTGATTTCCCTGATCTGCGGGTTTCAATTCCCGGTGGCCCTCGGGTTGCGGGGGGGAGACGCCCCGGCGGCGACGCGGACCTTTTCCGCCGATTTGATCGGGGCCGCCTGTGGAACCCTGGTCACCAATGTCGTATTGATCCCCTATTGTGGGATCATCTGGGCTGCAGGCGGATTGATCGGGCTAAAACTTTGCAGTTTAATCGTTATTTTTGCGAGTTATGAAAAAAGTTAGCCGACGTCATTTTCTGTATTGCAGTGCCGGACTCTTTTGCAGCGTCCTGCACGCCGATGCCTTTTGGCCGTTTTCAGTAAAAACAGGTGTGGCAGCCGGCCCGGCCGATATTCGGGGTCATGTATATAAAGGAGATGCCCCCCAAGAATTGTGGCGGTGGTCCCGTGAAGGATTCTTTTATACGAAACTGGACAACAAACTGGTCATGTGCGGTATCTGTCCCAACAGATGTCTTCTATCGCCGGGGGATCGCAGCGTCTGCCGTTCCAAGGTCAATATGGACGGCGTCCTTTACAGTCTGACCTACGGCAATCCTTGCAGCGTGAATGTGGATCCCATTGAAAAAAAACCGCTGTTTCATTTCAACCCCCGATCAAAAGCCTTTTCCATCGCCACCACCGGCTGCAATTTCCGCTGTTTGAATTGCCAGAACTGGGAAATCTCCCAGGCCAAACCCCATGAAGTCCGGCATTACGAACTTTTCCCGGCCGATGTGATTCAAGGGGCACAGCGGACCGGATGCGCGTCCATTGCCTATACCTATTCCGAAGCCGTCACTTTTTTTGAATATATGATCGATACCGCGCGTCTGGCCAGAAAAGAGGGGATCGCCAATTTGTGGATCTCCAACGGTTATATCAATCCAAAACCCCTGGTGGAACTGTGCAGCGTTCTGGACGCCGCCAATATCAACCTCAAGGCATTCAGCGACGCCGTCTACCGGAAATTGAACGGCGGCCGCCTGCAGCCGGTACTAAATACTTTCAAGACACTGCATGAACAAAAGATTCATTTTGAGATGACGAATCTGGTGGTGCCCGGGTATACCGATGATGCCGAGATGGTCAAACAGATGTGCCAATGGATTCTTACGACCCTCGGGCCCGATTATCCGCTGCATTTTTTAAGGTTCTTTCCCCAATACAAACTCGACCGCCTGCCGGCCACGCCCCTTTCAACCCTCGTTCGGTTTCGCAAGCTGGCCATGGCCGAAGGAATCCGTTATGTCTATGTGGGCAACGCCGCATATCCCGAGGGAAACAACACGTATTGCCACAATTGCAAGAAACTGCTCATTGAACGGACCGGATATTTCATTGGAACTTATGACCTGAACGAAAACCGATGCAAATATTGCCGAACCGTTATTCCCGGGCGATGGACATAATCCGAATTCCTCAAGACCCTGATACGTCCGTTTCCTGGGGCATCCGGGTGGGTCACCAGAGGATTAAAAATTTCTTGCCACTCCTCAATTCCCCCCTGATCTTCTCCATATGTCGGAGTGCTGCAACCTCCCTTTCTAAATCTGCAGGCTTTATGTCGAGTTTATCGCTTAGGGTCGCCGGTTCAGCCCCACCGGTCTCTTTTAGTATCATCAATATTTTCTTCTGGAATTCATTGAGTTGGAGGGCGCCTCCTTTGGATTTTGCCAAAGACTGGGCACTGTGAAC
>JAHECI010000415.1 GCA_024641825.1 Desulfobacterales bacterium
GGTTAATGGCGCAGATGAGTATACCGGTTCTGGTTCGGGAATTACTTTCCTGGCGAGCTGTATTAGATATATTTTTGATAGGGGCAGGGTTGTTTTTTTTATACCGGACACTCCTTCGCCTTGGCACATGGAAAATCGTGGCCGGAATTCTGGTCGCTATGGCTGTTTTTTTAGTTGCAAGTTTTATGGATTTGAAGGGGATCGAATGGATTTTCAGCAATATCAGTCAGGTGGCCGTTATAGCCTTAATCGTATTATTTCAGCCCGAATTGAGAAAAATTTTAGAACAGACGGCTTCGGTTAAACGATCCGAACCCCGCGATCTGGATGAAAAACTCTCCCGATTGGTCGTGGACGCCTTACTCAAGCTGGCTCAGCAGCGCCGAGGGGCGATTGTCGTTTTTCCCGGTAAGGAGCCGATCCAGGAATGGCTTTCCGGCGGATTTATCCTTGATGCCAACCCCAGCCAACCGCTCATTATGAGTATCTTTGATCCGAACTCGCCGGGCCATGACGGCGCATTGATTATAACCAACGGAAAATTTTCACGGTTTGGCGTACGACTTCCTGTTTCACAGAGTTCAAAACTGCCGGATGAATATGGCACCCGTCATCATGCTGCCATGGGGTTGGTCGAGAAATCAGATGCTTTGGTCTTCATTGTTTCTGAAGAACGGGGAAGCCTTTCAATATTCCATAAAGGCCAAATGCTGCAGGTCGGCGATCCCGAAGAGATGGTCAAAACGATCATTTCCCACTGGAAAGACATGACGTCCTTTCCCGTTGTCTTCCCTAAAGGAAAAGCGCGGTTGCCGGTATTTCTCCAAATTTTTGTGAGCCTGGTGTTGGCGGCATTTTTCTGGTCGACTTTGGCTGTTTCTCAGGGAGAAATACTGGAAAAGGTCGTAACCGTTCCGGTGGAATATACGGCCTCGTCACCCAACCTCACGTTGGTGGGAAATAAGGCCGAGGAAGTTCGGCTGCATCTGTCAGGCCCGAAATCAGCCCTTGACACCGTTAATCCGTCTCATACCATTGTGAAAATAGATCTTTCAAAAGGCCTCCCTGGAAAGCAATCTTTTATTATTACGCGTGAAAACATCCAGTTGCCCAAAGACGTACATCTATTGGATGTTGATCCCTCCAGCTTTGAACTCACACTTGCAGAAATCGTAGAAAAAGAGCTGGTTATTCAGCCACAATTGGTGGGAAAACTTCCCGACGGCCTGAAGATCCGTTCTTCAGAAGTAAAACCCGAGAAGATAAAAGTTTTCTCTCCAGCCAGTGAGGAAATGGATAAATTACTCAGCTTGACAACAACCCCCATTTACCTGAACAATATCTACGAAACCACGACCATCTATTGTAAAATTATTGCGCTACCGGCGGTTCAGCCAAAGGAAAAACGCTGGCCGGATGTTGTGGTGACGATTACTGTGGGGCGTTAATTGCCGATTAACCAAATTTGATGAACTCGTAAAAAGTCTATTTCTCACGTCACGTTATCTACTGAATAAGGTTTGCCAAATACTTTTGAAACGGTGTCTAACATTCTAAAATATTACAACTGCTTATTGGGAGCGTATTCATGACCGATAAAAATTCATTGATACCCATTGTTCAGAATTTTTTTGAACATGATATGACCGCCGCAGTAAAAAGTTTAGAAAGTATGATTGAAAAGGATGCTGCTGCAGTACTTGAATCATTGCCCCCGTCATTGGCTGTTCGCATCATCAAGCATCTGCAGATAAGCTTTGCAGCTGCGCTATTGAAAGACTCCGGAGACATTTTCCTCCGAGAAACCTTGTCTTTGCTTGAGCCTCACTTTGCAGCCTCAATTCTAATGCATCTTCCCCCAGATGTCCGTGAACGCATGACCCAACACATCTCGGGCGAGTTGAAACGTCAGATCAGAGAGGTTTTAGAATATCCGGAAGGGAGTGTTGGCCGAATTATGACCACAGACTTCTTAAAATTTCACAAAGATGTGTCGGTGGGAGAAGCGACGGAAGAAATACGTTTATTGGCCAAAAAAAGTTTCCCACAATCTTATGCATATGTGGTTGATGGCGATAATGGCCTTGTGGGCGTGTTAAACATGCGAGATCTATTGTTGGCGTCACCCGATCAATCCCTTGAATCTATAGCCCGCAGGGATGTTTTTTCCCTTCATTGCTTCATCGACAAACAAGAAGCTGCCGGCGAGTTGGCTAAAAGAAAGTTTTTTGCAGCACCTGTCGTGGACAGCGAAAATCACATTCTCGGAATTATTAAAGCAGAAAGATTGATTCTGGGGATTCAAGAGGATATGACCAAAGACATTCAGAAAATATTTGGTGCCGGCGGAGACGAACGGGTTTATTCTACCCTTTCATTTTCACTAAAAAAACGTCTGCCTTGGCTCCACGTTAACTTGGCCACCGCATTTTTAGCAGCTGCCGTCGTCGCTCTTTTTGAAGGGATCATCGCCAAGCTGACAGTCCTTGCCGTTTTTCTTCCGGTTGTGGCCGGTCAAGGCGGCAATGCGGGAGCACAGTCACTGGCTGTGGTCATGCGAGGAATTGTGATGCGAGAAATACCCAAGGATAAGATTTTTGGTCTGATCGCAAAGGAAGCAAAACTCGGTGCTATCAATGGCGCCATCATCGGCGCTGTAACGGCGGCCATAGCCTGGATGTGGTACGGTAATCCTTACCTTGGACTGGTGATCGGCATGGGTATGCTGGTGAATCTCATGGTTGCGGGTCTTTCGGGTTCATCGATCCCCATTGTCATGAAAAAAATCGGCTTAGACCCTGCCCAAAGTTCGAACATCATTTTAACAACCGTCACCGATGTGATGGGATTCATCGCATTTTTGGGATTTGCTGTCCTATTCCAAAATTATCTGGTATA
>JAHECI010000090.1:0-5026 GCA_024641825.1 Desulfobacterales bacterium
AACGCCCTCAAACAGCTTGCAATTTTTAACGCCAGACGCATCATGAATCTTTCTCCAAAATTGCTCGATGTCGCTCACAAAAGACTTTTTACGAAACCGTCAAGGAAAGAAAATGGATAAACCCTTTTATATTACAACACCGATATATTATGTTAACGCCCGGCCCCATCTGGGGCACGCATATACGACAATTGCAGCGGATGTTGCCTGTCGGTTTCATTCAATGCGTGGCCAAGAGACCTTTTTTTTAACCGGTACGGACGAGCATGGCGACAAGGTCGTCCGTTCTGCCAAAAAGGAGGGGCTGAGCCCCCGGACCTACGTAGACCAGATCAGCGGGCTGTTCAGGTCCCTTTGGCCCGAGCTCAATATCCAATACAATTATTTTATCCGGACCACGGATCCATCCCACATGTCCGTCGTCGAAGATCTCATGCAAAAAATCTACGACGCAGGGGATATCTATTTTAGTGAATATGAAGGGCTCTACTGTTTTGGATGCGAGCGTTTCTACACCGAACGCGAACTGGTTGACGGCAAATGCCCGGACCATGAAACAGCGCCGGAAATCATCAAGGAATCCAACTATTTTTTTAAGATGAGCCGGTATCAGAACTGGCTGATCGATCATATAAATAAACATCCGGATTTCATAACCCCCGAGCGGTACAAAAACGAAGTTTTGTCGTTTCTCAAAGAACCCCTTGAAGATCTTTGCATATCCAGGCCCAAAACGCGCCTTCAGTGGGGAATTACCCTCCCGTTTGATGACAACTTTGTCACCTATGTATGGTTTGATGCCCTCTTGAACTATGTTTCGGCGCTGGGATACCCGGATGGCGATCTGTTTAAAAAATACTGGCCCAGTGTCCGGCACGTTGTGGGCAAGGATATCTTAAAACCCCACGGTATTTATTGGCCCATTATGCTCAAGGCTGCCGGAATTGAGGTATACCAGCAGCTTCATGTCCACGGATACTGGAACATCGACCAAAGTAAAATGTCAAAAAGCATCGGGAACGTGGTGGAGCCGCTCCAACTGAAAAATGTTTACGGCCTCGATGCATTTCGATTTTTTCTCATGCGGGATATGGTTTTCGGACTCGACTCCAACTTCAGTGAAGCCGCACTGGTTCAACGCATTAATTCCGATCTCGCCAACGATCTTGGGAATCTGTTCAGCAGGATCCTGACCATGGCCCAAAAATACTTCTCCGGCGTGGTTCCAAAAACCGATGCCAAAGTGGAAAGAGAGTTTGGGCTGGGCCTGGAATCCGAAACACTGAAAGCCATCACCGAATTCGAAACCCATATGGAAACATTTGCCTTTCATAAGGCCCTGACGGCCATATGGGAACTTATCAGCCATATGAACAAATATATCGATCTGATGGCACCCTGGGTGCTGGCAAAGAAAACATCGAGCCGGAAACAGCTTGAAGTTGTAATTTATAACCTTCTCGAATCTCTAAGGATCATATCCGGACTCATCTATCCCATAATGCCGGATACGGCCAAGACCATGCAGAAACATCTGGGTCTGGATCCGGAAAAACCGTTTTATCATTTAGAGATCCTCAAAACATGGAAAACCCTGGCACCGGGGACCGGGCTCCTCAAATCAATGGCACTTTTCCCAAGAATAGACTTAAAAGAGAATCAAACGCCATCAGAGACCCAAAGGGAATCCAATTCCGACGTGCCGCCGGTTAAGCCCGAAATAACCCTCGACACCTTCGATAAAATCGATCTCAGGGTTGCCACGGTCGTCCATGCCGAGGCGATTCCAAGAGCCAAAAAAATGTTGAAACTCGAGGTGGATCTGGGAGAAAAAAAGACCATCGTGGCCGGCATATCCGGCTCCTATTCCCCCGAGGAACTGGTGGGCCGGCAGGTCATTGTGGTGGCAAATCTAAAACCCGCGAAATTGATGGGCATACTTTCCAGCGGTATGTTGCTGGCCGCTGTTGAAGGGGATGGTTGCACCATTGGCACCCTGGATAAAAAAGTAAAACCCGGAACACCGATCAGCTGAAGATCCCATTGGCTTACCGCTAGGATTGCGCTGCAACGTCAAAATGGCATGGCGGGAGGTGGGGCACACATCTGCACGTAACTCGTTGTAATTTTTAACTTACGGCGGAATAGAAATTCAAAAGGTATGACCTTTAAAAATGATTCACCGCACCACCAAGACAGACACGGAAACGCTGGACAAACCGGGCTGGAGAGACTATCAGGCCGGTTTGAAATGGTCTGCCACCAAGAATAAACTCGTTTCAAGGGCCTTTAAGGCAGCAGGGCTTTTTATTTTTATCCTTGTGGCGGGTTACGGGATCATCAGCGGTCTCCAAGGAATATCATTTTCTCATTTGACCACCGATTATTTTTCTCCGTCAGACGGGGAAAAAAGAGATGCCGCTTCTGATCGTGGCCTGCTGAGCGATAAAAAACATGTTCAGAACCTGATCAATAATATCTCCTTGGTCAACCTTGAACATAAACGTATCGATGTTTTTAACAACGGGGATAGATATAGTGTGGACACCACCCTTGACATTCCCCTGCAGAAATTTATTCTAAAAAAACTCGACACATCCACCGCTCGGTATATTGGAATTGTGGGAATGGATCCGGCCACCGGCAAAGTATTATCCATGGTGAGTTTCGATAAAACAGATCCCTCCAGCAACCTTTGTGTGGACAGCAAATTTCCTGCAGCGAGTATCTTTAAAATCGTTACCGCATCGGCGGCCATTGAAAAAAATGGATTTAGTCCGAACCGTGAATTAAAATACAATGGCATGAAACACACCCTATACAAATCCCAGCTTAAAAAAAAGAACAACAAGTACACCCGGCGGGTTTCATTTCAGGATTCGTTTGCACAGTCCATTAACCCGGTTTTTGGAAAAATCGGTGTCTATTACCTGGGGAAAACCGCCCTCGAAGAATATGCTGAAGCCTTTGGCTTCAATCAAAACATCAATTTTGAGATTCAAGTCGATCCCAGTGGCGTCCATCTATCGGACACGCCGTACCAGTGGGCGGAAATTGCCTGCGGGTTCAACCAGGATACAACCATCTCCCCTCTCCACGGTGCAATGATGGCGTCTGCCATCGTCAACCAGGGCCGGTTGATGGAACCCGCCATTGTCGTTCGGATCGTCGACGAAAACGGCAACGTCATTTATCGCAATAAGTCGGTTTCCATGAGCCAGGCCATTAGCCCCGAGGCATCCAAGACCCTCAATGCGCTGATGACCGCAACCATAAGCTCCGGCACCGCCAAGAAGTCTTTCAGAGGATACCGGAAAGACAAAGTCCTTTCCAGGCTCAATATCGGCGGGAAAACAGGTTCCATGGATAACGACACCCACGATGCCCGGTATGACTGGTTTGTGGGATTTGCAGAGGAAAAAGGGGGAACGGCTAAGTTCGCGGTGGCCGTTATCGTCGCCCACGAGAAATATATCGGCCTGCGGGCAAGCTATTACGCACGCACGGCAATGAAATCCTATTTTAGCAATTATTTCGCCAAAAACGAAAATCTTGCGTCTAAAAATAAGAATCAATAAGGTCTGCGCTATTAAAGCCGGATGAAAGTAATATGACTTTCACAAAACTGTTACCCAAATTGAGCGAGAACGTTATAAGTTATTTGTTATCTGTTAATTGAAGATGGGTTTGTCAAGATTTTATATTCCAAATATCCACAAACCAATAACCAATAACCATTAACGAATAACGGATAACCCTTAAATGGGTTTTGACGCTATTGGTTGGGGTGTTACAACAAATTTAAATTACAAGAGTATCTTAATATGGAGGAGAGGTCTCATGCCGGGGTTTGAAATATTTGGTGACGAGGAACGCAAAGAAGTACAGGATGTTCTCGATTCGGGTGTATTGGCGCGCTACGGCTTCGATGGTGTCCGAAAAGGGCACTGGAAGGCAAGGACATTCGAATCGGAGCTGGCAAAGCGGGTGGGATCAGAGTATGCTCACCTCTGTTCCAGCGGTACCGCAGCCCTTTGTGTTGCACTGGCGGCATGCGGGATCGGGGCGGGAGATGAGGTCATTGTTCCCCCGTTTACCTTCATCGCAACCGTCGAGGCGGTTATTCTTGCCGGTGCCGTTCCCGTGTTCGCCGAAATAGACGAAACACTCTGCCTAGACCCCGGATCCATCGAGTCTGTCATGACCCCTCGAACAAAGGCGGTGCTGCCGGTCCATATGTGCGGGGCCATGGCGCGGATTGAAGAGATAAAAAAACTCTGTAGCCAAAAGGGGCTCGTATTGATAGAAGACGCCTGCCAGGCCCTGGGCGCCACCTTCAAAGGCAAAGCACTGGGGACCTTCGGCCAAATGGGGTGTTTCTCCTTCGATTCCGTCAAAACCATTACCTGCGGCGAGGGAGGGGCGGTGGTCACCGACCATAAGGAACTCTATACCCTTGGGGATGAATTTTCAGATCACGGCCATGACCACATCGGCAGTGATCGGGGTCTCGAAGACCATCCGATCCTGGGAACAAACTTTCGCATCTGTGAACTGAATGCCGCCGTCGGCCTGGCGCAGTTGAGAAAACTCGATGTTATCCTGGAAAAACAGCGGGCCCATAAAAACGCCATTAAGGATGCCTTGGCGGCGTTTCCGGAGATCGTTTTCAGAACCCTTCCCGACCCCGAAGGCGACTCGGCAACGTTTTTGTCTTTTTTTCTGCCCGATGAAGTCATTGCACGGAAAACGGCAAAGTCTCTGGGTGAGGCCGGCGTTGACGGGTGTTTTTACTGGTATGATAACAACTGGCACTATCTCCGGCAGTGGCATCATCTGAAAAAGTTTCGTTCCCCTGCCAAGCTTTCGGTTCAACTTTTGGACCACTGTCCGGACTACGACAAAGTTGAACTTCCCAAGTCCGACGGCATTATGGGCAGAACCCTATCCATGCTGATCAAACTGTCCTGGACTGAAGCGGAACTTTCCCGTCGAATAGAAAAAATGTCAGATGTATTTAAAAAAA
>JAHECI010000090.1:5126-10768 GCA_024641825.1 Desulfobacterales bacterium
TAAAATTAACAGTCTATGATTTGAGGATATAATTATGTTTCGAAATTTTAAAATGGTGTCTTATGTGGTGTTCGGCCGGGGCTGTTTCAATCAGCTGGACGATATTCTTGCTGAAAAACGGAAATCCGAAGATTCTTATATGGTGTTTCTGGTGGATGATGTTTTTCTTAAAAGCCCATTCAAAGACCGGGTGCCGGTAAAAGACACCGACACCCTCATGTGGGTCAACGTGGATCATGAGCCCAAAACCGAATATGTCGACCAGTTGACCCGGAACGTGAAAAAAAAATCTAAAAAATTGCCCGACGGCATCATCGGAATCGGTGGCGGAAGCACCTTGGATATTGCAAAGGCGGTATCTTTGATGCTGACCAACCCCGGATCTTCCGCAGATTATCAGGGCTGGGATCTTATAAAGAATCCGGCGGTTTACCATGTGGGCATTCCAACACTTTCCGGCACCGGTGCCGAGGTGTCCCGCACAACGGTGCTTTCGGGCCCTGAAAAGAAGCTCGGAATCAATTCCGATTACACGGTATTCGACCAGATTCTTCTCGATCCCGAGCTGATTGAATCCGCGCCGCCGGATCAGCGATTTTATACCGGAATGGACTGTTATATACACTGTGTCGAATCTTTAACCGGTACCTATCTCAATTCGTTCAGCCAAGCATACGGAGAAAAAGCCTTAGAGCTTTGCAAAGAGGTTTTTCTGGGTTCCGGCCCGAACCGTGACGACAAGCTGATGATGGCGTCCTATTGCGGCGGTATGAGCATTGCCTATTCCCAGGTGGGAATATGCCATGCCCTTTCATACGGTCTTTCATTTGTTCTGGGAATTCATCACGGAATCGGCAACTGCATCGTCTTTGACACCCTCGAGGACTATTATTCCCAAGGGGTCGACGAATTCCGGCAAATGATGGAAAAACACAAGATTCAACTTCCCCGAAACCTTGTGGCTGGTATTAAGGACGATCAATTGGAAAAAATGGTGGATGTGGCTCTCATCCTGGAACCCCTCTGGGAAAACGCTCTGGGAACCGACTGGAAAAAGACCATGACCCGGGACAGGATCAAAGCGCTGTATCTGAAAATGTAGGGGAAGCAACGCCAAAAAACCTTTTAACGGCGTGTTTGAAATCGGGAGTTCAATGAATACAACAGATAAAATGTATTTAATTGTCAAGCGGTTGTGCAACATTATTCTCAAGGGTATAGGGTGCAAGGTCTATTTTGGAAAGCGATTGGCCGGTGTCCGGGAGCGGGCCATCGTATTTTTTCCATACCGTGAGAACCGGCTCAGCTGTGGGTTGACCGGGATTGTCGCGTTTAAACAGAAAAAAACATCCGACGACGGTGTCGATGTCGCTGTTCTGAACCAGATGCTCAAAAAAATCGAAGACCACCGGGTACAGACCTGCAGACAAAATGACCTCTGTTTTGAAAGCCATTATCTGGGCGGAAAAGACCACGTGAAAGCGCTGTTGAAGGCGGTCCGTCGGTTGAAGTTAAACGAACCGTTTTACCATCTGTTTGCAGACACTGAACGCCAGGATGAACTTTCAGAATTTGCCGGCCGACTGTCTGGAATCATTGAATCGGAATCAAAATTTTTGAGCGAGCATTTGGGGCGTCTCCAGACGGAGGATGTGGATATCCTGGTTCGGCGTATCGACCACTTAAAAGACATTGCCTGGTGCCTGACCTCTGAAATTGCCGGCAATATAGAAAAGATTAAACATCTTCTGGGATCTGAAAACCAAAATCCCAATAGGGGGGTTGTCCATATTTTCAAACAGATCAATGCCGTGCTGAACAGCATCGACCGTCTCGAGGTGAGGGGACGGGATTCGGCGGGTGTCTCCATGATGTTCGTTATGGGCGGTGCAGAGTTTGAAAGGTTCAAAGAAACCCTAAAAAAAGCACATCTCCTTGAACAGTTAACCGCGCGTTCAGATCAGGACGTTCTCGTCAACTCGGGAATAAACATAAACCGGACCCAAGATGAAAACGGCCAACAGCGTGTGGCCCTGGCATTGACGTTTAAAATTGCTGCGGAAGTGGGACGTCTCGGAGACAATATTCGTTTTTTGCGCAAGGAAATCAAAAACGATGGGATCCTGCAAAGGTTGGCGGGGTTTTCACATGAGCACCACACCATTTCCGCCCACACCCGCTGGGCTTCCGTGGGGGCCATCACCGAACCGAACTGCCATCCGGTGGACAATACGATTTTAGGAAGCCGTGTTCCGGAAGGGGGGATTATCCACGCCTGCCTGAATGGGGATATCGACAATTACCTTGAGCTGAAAGAAGAACATGAACGGAAGGGGATTGTTACACCGAAAGATATCACCACCGATACCAAAATCATTCCCCTTCAGATCGGTCAATACATCCGGCAAGGCTTCGACGTGGCGGAAGCTTTCCGGAGAGCGGTGAATGACTTCGAGGGGTCCCATGCCATATCCATGCATACCGATCTTGCCCCGGGAAAGCTTTTCTTGGCCCAAAAAGGGAGCGGTCAGGCCATCTTCGTCGGGATTGCAGACGATCATTATGTGCCCTCTTCCGAGGTGTATGGATTGGTGGAAGAAACCCCTTTTTTTGTTAAGCTCGACGGCGAAAAAGAAGTCGAAGGCAGACACGGCGTGACCCGGGGACAGATTTTTATCTTGAATCAGGACGCCGGGGGAGGCCTGGACGGAATAAAAGCCATGTATTACGACCGGACCCCCCTGCTCCTTGGGGAAAAGGACATAAAATATACTGAAATTACGTCAAGGGACATCGACCGCCAGGATTTTCCCCACTATTTTTTAAAAGAAATCTCAGAAGCCCCCCTTTCCGTTGAGAAGACCCTTCAGAACCGGTGGAAAATCAAAGGTGAAAAAGACCAAGACCGTGTGATCACCCTGGATGAAAAGAACTTTCCTGAAATTTTGAAACAGGCCCTGGTCGATGAAAAAATCCGACGGATTTTTTTTGTGGGGCAGGGGACTGCCGGTGTGGCGGCACAGGCATGTGCGGACATTCTGAATTACTACATGCATGATCCGTCGTTTTATATCCGTGCATTGAAAGCATCGGAGCTGAGCGGATTTCAACTGTGTGACACCGATAGCGCAGACAGTATGGCGGATGCCCTTGTCATTGCCATCAGCCAGTCCGGTTCCACCACGGATACCAACCGCACCGTCGATATGGTCAAAGAAAGGGGCGCATACACCCTGGCCATTGTCAACCGAAGGGATTCGGATATTACCTTCAAAGTCGACGGGGTCATGTACACCAGCAGCGGTCGTGATATCGAGATGTCCGTTGCGTCCACAAAGGCGTTCTATTCCCAGATCGTCGCCGGAGCCCTTCTGGGGCTTAAGATTGCAGAACTTAAAGGGCGAAGGCAGAATGATTTTGTTACTGCGGAAATAAAAGAGCTCCTTAAGCTCCCCGATTGCATGAAAAAAGTTCTTTCCATGCACACCAAAATCGGTGAGTCGGCCAAAAGGCTTGCAACCGCAAAGACCTACTGGGCCGTGGTCGGGAGCGGCCCCAACAAGGCCTCGGCGGATGAAATCAGGATCAAGCTGAGCGAACTTTGCTACAAGACCATTTCATCGGATTTTATCGAAGATAAAAAACACATCGATTTGTCGTCCGAACCCCTGATCATTGTGTGCGCCGCCGGCGCCAGGGGCACCGTTATCGGCGATATTATCAAAGATACGGCAATATTTCAGGCCCATAAAGCAACGCCGGTGGTCATCGCAGATGCGGGTGAAGACCGGTTTGAACCCTATGCGGCGGACGTATTTCATGTTCCCAGGGTCAGCGAACATTTTGCCCCCATTTTGAACACCCTGGTGGGCCATATCTGGGGGTACTATGCGGCCATGGCCATTAATGAGGGTTCGCGTTTCCTGTACGAATTCAATAAAGATATTCGGAAGACCGTAGATGAATATGCGAGAAAGGAGATGGACGTTTATGAGCTGGTTCTGGAAAAATCTTTCAGGGAAAAAATCGCCTTTTTCTATAAAGAATTCAGACGAAAAAAATCCGGCGGCGGTTTCCCCACGGCCATGGGGATCGAAGCTGCGTCCGATCTAACCCTTCTGCTTAAATATCTATCGGGCAGGATGCCGGTGTCTGACTTTGAAATCGACTTCAGTAAAAAGGGTACCCCCCTGAATATGCTGAACAAGCTGTTTGAGTGTCTGGGGGAAACGATTAACAGCTTGTCTCGACCCGTGGATGCCATCCGGCACCAGGCCAAGACCGTCACCGTAGGGACCAGTCGCATCAGCGAACGGCTGGAAGGGATACTGTTCGATACGTTGAAAATATATAACATCGGAACATTCCAGCTGACCAACAAAAATATCCTCGTTCTAAAAAACCTCCAAAAGATTGTTGCCGGCATAGAAGGGGCGATTTTGTATAGAATCGGCGGGCTGAATCTTCTCGGAGAACCCACCGATGAAACCACCATCAAGATCGTAAAGAAAGATGGTGTCCTTGCGCCGATACCGTCCAGGGTCGAAACAGACCCGCTCCTAAAAGGCACCAAACGAATTATCGTCCGGGAGGGGAATGTCTATATCGGTATCGGCCGAAAAGACGACCGGAGCATTATTGTTATTCCCGTTATATCCACATCTCCTGATACGGCGAATCTGATCGAAAATATACTCCTTCTGAACATATCGTTTAAAGAAAATGTGTCCCTGGACATCAAGATAAAGGCCCTTGGCGGAAAATACGAGCGGATTAAAAACATCGTTCAGGAAAACAGTGTGGTGTGGGAGGACAAGTACCTGGAATTTGTCGAGATGAAAGAACTTTTTGGAATATCGGCGGAAAAGATCGGAGAATTTATCGTGTCCCGAGTTAACCACTCAACCGCCTAACGATTTCCGAGGTCAGGGACTTTTCTTTGTTCAGGATCCTTTTTTTCGATGCTTTCCCCCATTCGCTGGAAGAAGAACTATATTTCAGAGTCTGTAGGGTATTTTTCGATTCAAGGTGATGGTGTTAAGATCGATCCGCGTGTCATAGACCATCACTTCAACACCGTGTTCCACCGCCCGCCTCAGTTCCTTTCCATATTCAGGATCTATATGATCGGCGGGACGAAACGTTTTTGCATCCATCCGCTGTATCACATAGAACATCACACATCGGAACCCCTGGGAAACAAGGGTGCGAAGTTCCACCAGGTGCTTGAGGCCTCTGGCGGTGACAGCATCCGGAAAAAGAGCGATGCCGTCTTTTACCAGGGTGCAGTTTTTAATTTCCACAAAGCAGCCATCCGTGTCGCCGTTGCTCAAAAGGAGGTCGATTCTTGAATGGTAAGGGGTTTTGACTTCCCGGGCAATGTGGTCGTAACCGTTAAGATCCCCAACCATTCCGGCATCGATGGATTCGGCCACCAGTCGGTTCGGAACCAGTGTATTGACGCCGACCAGGGAGGTGGGCATTTCTATGAGCTCCCAGGTGTATTTGGTTTTCCGTTTGGGATTGTCATGAAATGACAGATAGACCGGCCTTCCGGGCTCACAACATGCCTGCATGCTGCCTGAATTGGGACAGTGGGCGGTCACCACCCGGCCGTCGGTCAATTCTACATCCGCCAGGAA
>JAHECI010000003.1 GCA_024641825.1 Desulfobacterales bacterium
GGCCATATTATCAAATGTACCGAGCTCTTCTTTCCCATGGAGGATATACCTTTCGAATCTGAAGATGTCAGGACCATGGGCCAGGTTCTTGGAACCGCCGACTTGGTTGCCCAGATGGCAGACAAGAATTACCAGGAAAAATTGCCGCTGCTTTTCCTGGAGTTCCAGGAGGCCGGGATGGAAGGGTTTGAATCCCCCCTGGAGCTTTTCAGGAAAACAGAGGAATTCTATCGCTCGGTAGCACGTAAAAGGATGGCCGGTGTACTGGGAGGGGTTTCTTCCGCAGCGCTCTATCATTTCAGGGAGAGATGGAAAATAGACGACAATCTATATGAGAAATCAATCAAGTACAACATAAGACAGATGAAGGAAACTGTCGTGGAGTCTCTTCTGCAGCTTTCCATCATTTCCGGGGGAGATGGAAAATAGACCCTTGGATCCTTGACCCCTGGAATCCTTGGACCCTCTTCTCCAACTAACTTGGAGAAGAACCTATATTCCGCATCCAATCAATTACTGGAAAACATATGCTGTACAGGTTGGATCCCGAAAGTTGCAGGGTGATAGGTCTCGATAATTTCCCTTGCGTAGTTGCCTGTTTCGGTGTCGCGTTCGTCCAGGTTAATTATTTCTCTTTTTTTATAACTGCCTTCCCCCTCTTTTTCCAGTACACAGACCAATGGCCTTTTGGAAAGATTCCTGCTGGGAGAACTGACAACCAAGGCCAGTTCGTCAGTGTCAAGCCTTAACAGGGTGCCGACCGGGTATACCCCAAGAATATTGATGAAAACCTTGATGAGGATGGGATCAAAGTCTTTGCCGGCATGATCAAGCATGTAGCCCAGGGCGCGGTCCGGACTCAGCAGAGATTTCCTGTAGGCCCGCGATGATGTTAACGTATCATATTTATCTGCAATGGAAATAATCTTTCCAAAAAGGGTTAACGGTTTTTTCCAGTCGGCCCGGGGATAGCCGGACAGGTCATATTTCAGATGGTGCTCAAAAAGCGGCACCAGGATTCTGGCCTTGCTTTCAGGGGAGGCCTTGAGTTTTAACAACAGTCTGGCGCTGTTCAATGAATGCTCCTCAATCAATTTTAACTCACTGTCATCCAGCTTCTCCTTTTTGTGCAGAACTTCGTTGGGGATCTCAATTTTTCCAAGGTCATGAAACAGGGCACAAATGCCAAGACTTGCCAGGGTACGACGTGAGAGGTTGATACGCCTGCCAAGGCACATGGATAACATGGCAACATTCACCGAATGTGTGAAGATGTAGTCGTCAAATACCCGGAGTGTGCTGATGGCAGCATAAACTTCATCATCCTCGATAAGATTTGTCACCATGTCTTGGACGACCCGGACGGTTTTCCCTATACCGGCCCCACTCTTCTTGTCTTTAATCTTCTGGGCAACTTCTTCGAGAGAGGCCTTGGCGTAAGTGTAGTCTTTTCTGGCCCTTTCCCACCGTTCTGCCTTGTCCTTGTAAGAGGATTCCTGGTCAGCCTGAGGTATTTCCGATTTCTTGATCAGTTCAACCCATTCTATATTTTGTTCAGCAAGGCAGTTTGTGAGCCAGGTGAGAGGCTCCGGCTTTTGCCCGGATTGTTCCAGCAGGCGTAGGAAAGCCAGGATCTCCTCCCCAGAGACATGCTTGACAGCTTCGAGAAAACGCACTCCTTCCAGACCTCGGGTATCAAAATAACGTATAATGTTATCAAAAAGATTCTTTGTGGTTCTGTTGTAAGGGATCTTTTCATCATCAATAAACAGCTGGTCATTGGAGATTTTGAGCGTCAATGATTCATTCTCCACGCAGTTGTTTATGGATTCGGAGAATTTCTCAATTCCCCTTATAACCAGCCTATGGTTATCACTGTGAATTCTTGCATTCTGCCTCAGTTTGTAGAAGTTTAGCAGGAATTCTTCAAGCTGGGAATAGGATCTGTATTTTGCAGAATCAGTCATTGGCGTTTTCTCCAGAGAGAGCACTTATGGTTTTTGTTCTATCAAAAGCTTTCCTGATCACCTTGAATCTGCTTTTTGAAGCTTTCTGGAGAACATTCTTTGCTTCCGGAGTATCGAGCAATGCCAGGGCAATGGCTGCACCCTCACGGAAAACCAGTTTCCCTGAACCCATAAAACTGATCCATCCCCGGCTAAGGAGTATTTGGCGCAGGAACGGGACAGCCGTGTTTGAACCGCAGTGGCCAAGAGTCTTATAACAGGCAAGGATGTGACCTGGATCCTTTTGAGCGGTATTTCCTCTCAAGTAGTTCAATAGCAATTTTTCCAAAACACTGGATTTATGTTTTGCAACAGCTGCCAGGATACAGGCGCGTATCTCTTTGCTGGGATCATCAATGAGTGAAAACAACTTTTGTGCGTATTTGGGGTTCCTTTCAACCAGCTCATTGATCGCATTCCTGCGCACCTTGTTAGAGGGGTGTTCGCACATCTTGAAAAGAATTCCATTGACCCGGTCTCCCTGCAGGCAATTCAGTATGGCCAGAAGCTTGTCCCCCATCTCCAGGCCATGCTGTTCCGCTATTTTTTCAAGAGGCCCAATGTCACGCCGGCTCAGGTGCACTATCACTTCCGAAACCAACTGCTGTATCTCGTGCGAACTTCTCTGCATGATGACCGGAACCAGAAAAGGGATAACCTCCGGAGAAAAATAATAAAGTGCCTGTTCAAAAGCCTCTAACTTTTCAATTTCACTCGTTTGCAGCTGCAAGAGCTTTTCGCTGATGAGTTGAAAAATTTCAGGCTTGGACAGATCGTGGAAAAAACGGTCGATGAGGGGGATCTTCCAATCCTGTTCAGTTGATATTTCTGGGGAGAGGAGCTTGTGCAGCGACTGAAATAATTTGATCAGCAGATCGAACTTTTCCAGCTCAATGGTTTCAAAAGCCACTTCCGAGATGAACCCCAGAACCGCGGTAAATTTTTCCTGTTGGGTCTGGTTTTTAAGAATGACCAGCAATAATTCAAAGAGGTCATCTGTAATATCCCAGCTTTCTTCCTCCTTGACCATTTGCTGAAGTATTTTGTAATCGGTATTGGACAGCTCCAGTTGGGCATCACTGATCGATGGATCGGCAATACTTCCGGCATAAGTGTCCCTACCGTCCGATTCTGGCGGTTGCTGAGACGGGTCCGTTTCATTTTGATCAGCGACTTCTTCCGGCTGAGGCGCGGGGGGGGGAGTTGGGAAAAATTCATTAATAGCAAGTCCTGCCAGAAAATATCCACCGCCTTGAAATCTATATATTCAAGTTCTTCATCCATCAGAGCAGTGACGATATCTCCCTCGGTTTCCTCTGCGAACAACCTGTATTTATAAGCTATTCTGAAAAAGGAGACGATTTCCTCGAGGGGGAGACCCTCTTGAAACTCAATCCATTTGATACCATCACGATAGAGCAAGGTGATGATGTCTTCCGAAGGGGCCTCCTGTGAAACTTTATGGATGATTTCAGAATTGCAAAGGAGACTGTCTTTTTCAACAGTCAGCCGCAGATCTACATGGTTCGTGAAAAAATTGCTGAATGCGGCAAGAAGGTTTTCAATGGATTTTATAGTGGATACATGATCCTCAGGATACATGCCGTAATTCTTCCACGCCAGGATAAAAATGTTGATTACCTGCCTGGCATCCCGCAATTCCTTGCCCGAAAGGGATGTTGGTTCTGGAATTTCGTGCTGCTCTTTTGTGCTCATTTTTTCCACTAAATCAAGAGAACAATGGAACGCTTCAAGTTTACATTTCTTAAGAATAGGATGTTGCTTTTTACAAACTTAATTTTGGCAAAAGTGTCCTTGTGGGTCAAGCAAAAAACTGTCCCCCCTGTTGGGTAGGCCCAAATGGGATTGAAGCTCCCTGGAGTCCGCCAAAGGGTTATGGCGGACAGGGAATCTTCGCCCGTAAGGAACTTTACCATTTTTGGGGTTTTTCGACCGTCTCGCTATATATCTGGAATTCTAAAATCAGTTCAATCGGTTGTGATATCGAATCTTAAAAATGAACGGTTAAGTGATGTATTACCCCTCTTTATAATTCTGTCAAATTAATTTTAGGTCGGGCCACATTAAATGATACTATAAATCTTCGGAACTTCCAAATTAGGTGGATATATTATTGAATTTCTCGCTCTTAAATACCTTCCTCCTTTGTTTCTCTGATCCTTAAAATCATCCATAGACCATCCTTTTTCAACCAATTCATTAGAAGCCATCTCAAAATAAAGATTTTGGTTCAAGATCCCCCGCTGAAATCCAGCGGGATAAAAAGGCGGAGCCGAGTTTTAACCCGCCCCGTCTGTTGACGGGATCTTCGACACGCATACTTCAAGTATGTCGCGGACTTAAAACAAGGCTCCAACGCCGAGATTGGGCTAAAAGATTATTTTGAGATAGCTTCTAATCAATTCATCTGTAATCGGTTCTGCACCATCGCGAGAAAAAAGATGTTTAAAATCTTTGAATAATTTTTCTCTTTTTTAACTTTCCTGGAAATCCCTTAACCCTGTCTAACAATCCTTTCGGGTATCTTACATGTAGCCCCTCTAAAATTTTAACTTATTGTTTTGACAATTAAAAACAACATGGTACACGGGTTCGAGTTCCGCCACCGTTTAAATATTAATGGTTCTTCTCCAATTTAGTTGGAGAAGAGGGGCCAAGGATCCAAGGAGTCAAGGATTCCCCGATGGCGGGATCTTCGTTTCACTCCGATAAGCGGTTTGTTTTCTAAAGACTTTATCAGCGCCCTTAACATTCTTTTTATTTCTGCGGTGATTATAAATTATCCAATTATAATACGGTACCGTATTTAAGAATACGTGGTCTTAGGTTCTATTGCCCGAATAAAGGCAGCGGCTCTCGGATGGTTTCATTTTAAGCCTTGGAGTATGAAAAATCGGGTCCTCTGGCTCCGGTTGTTTACTGTGGCATGATTTGTGCTTTGTTTCAGACCGGGGGAGTCGAAAAGTCCGGAGACGAACCGGCGCTGTTTGCGACTGAATCAACGGCAACATGAACCAGAACCTGACTTGAAAAATGAGCATGATTCACATTAAAGAAACCATTGTTAATGAAAATTCGGTGGCGATTAGGGTGGATGGCGCATTGCACCAGGGATCCATTCCGGTATTGAAAAAGGTCTGCCAGAACTACTTCGGCGGAACTAAGAAAATTATACTGGATCTCAAGGGCGTCACCTATATCACGAGAGAGGGCAGGGATTTTTTGAAAAAGATTCGGCATGAGGTAACCTTTTTGAGCATTCCGCCATTTGTGGAACTCAATCAGGATTGATGCCAAACGCCGGAAAAACTTTTCAATGTATCCGTCCGCTTGCGAGATCGTCGCCGGAAGATATCGCGGCCGAGGGACAAGTTATTGATCCGCCAAAGAAAGGCTTCTTTTTTTGGGAATACCTTCAGGGCGCTTGATACCCAGCTTTTTCATTTTAAAGGAAAGGGTGGACGGATGGATACTGAGAAGTTCGGCGGCCCCGCCGGGACCGCGCACTTTCCAGCCCGTCCTTTTCACCGCCCATAAGATGTGACGACGCTCATTTTCTTCTAAAGTAGGGTTGACTTCCGATTCCTGGTCTTGAGGGCGCACGCCCAATTCCGGTATCCTGAGCTGGGGGCCCGAACTTAAAATGGTGCCTCTTTCAATGACGTTTTCCAGTTCGCGGACATTGCCGGGCCAGTCATAATCCATCAGCTGGTCCATCTTATCTTTGGGGATTCCCTCTATTTTCTTGCCCATCTTTGAGGAAAAAATCCTGAGAAAATAATAGGATAAAAGCGGAATGTCCTCCTTGCGGTTCCTGAGCGGCGGTACGTATAAGGGAAACACATTGAGGCGATAGTAAAGATCGGCGCGAAACCTTTTGGCGTTGATGCCTTTTTCGAGATTCCGGTTGGTGGCCGCGATAAGCCGGAAGTTGGAATGTAAGGTCCGGCTGCCGCCGATGCGCTCGAATTCCTTGCTTTGCAACACCCGCAGCAAACGGATCTGGACATCCATGGGAAGATCACCAATTTCATCCATAAAAAGCGTCCCGCCGTCGGCCAGTTCAAACCTTCCGATCCGTTGGTGGGTCGCCCCGGTGAAGGCACCTTTTTCGTGGCCGAAGAGTTCGCTCGGAATAAGGCTTTCCGGAAGTGCATTGCACTGGACGCTGATAATCGGTTTCTCATGGCGAAGGCTGTGGCGATGAATGGCTCTGGCCACCAGTTCTTTGCCCACCCCGGTTTCGCCCAAAATCAGGACCGTGGTTTCCGTCGGCGCAACGTTTTTAACCTGGGCCAGCACATCCCTGATGGCCTTACTTTCCCCGACAATATCCTCGAAATTCAGGCTCTTGAGATGCTGCTCCTGATAGTAGCGTTTTTCCTCATTGATTTTATGCGTCAGTCTTTGAACTTTTTTATACGCCCTGGCATTGTCCATGGCAAAAGCGGCCAGAGCGGCAAAGTAGGCCAGAAGCTCCAGATCGGATTCCTTGAAAGCGCTGCTGAAAAGGCGGTTGTCATGGTATAAGACGCCGACAACTTTGTCCCTCAGAATCATGGGTACGCATATTCGCGAGCGGATCACCCCGTCCGAGGGGTCGTCGGGCTCCTTGGGTTGACTCACTTCCAAAATGCGGCCCTTCCCCGAAGCTGCGACGTCTTCTATCAGCTTCATGGACGAGGCAAAGCCGGGGTGATAAATTTGGGTTGAGGTGAGGTTCTTGGAGGCTCTGAGCAGAAAGTTCGGAGAGTTCAAGTTCTCCTCCAAAAAGAAGATGGCGCCTCTTTCTGCTCCCGTGATGCGGTTTACGGTGGAAATGATGTGTTGAACAAGGTCTTTGGGGTTCCTAATCGCAACGACTTCTTGACCCAGTTTAAGGATCTCTTCGAGAAGGTTTTGATCAGGGTCGTTTTTATCGATAAAGGAACCCAGGTCGTCGGGCATCAGATCCGGATTGATAACCGACATAATTTTGAATGCATTATGAATGATTTCTTTGGCTTTCGATTCCTTGCCCATCGATAAATACTGTCTGGCAAGCTCAATCTGAGACCGCGCCAGTTGTATTTGATTCCCGGACTTTTCGAGCAGTCTTATGGAGACATTGAGGGTTTTAATCACTTTTTCAGCCGGCTGGCCGTCCCGCTTTTCCTGAAGGGCTTTGTATCTGTTGGCAACCCCCTTCATGAAAATGTTCTCGCTTTTAACCATTTGGCGGACTTCATTATCGAGGGAAAGTCCGGAAACGCTCGGCAATTCGCCGTTTTCCATCGCATAGCAAAGCTTCATCAGGTAAGGGTAGGGTTGTACGATCATCTCCACCTTGCTTCTGAGTTTGAGGAAATCATGCAGGCAGGCGATGGCCGCCTTGTTGTTTTTGTTTAAAAAATGCGCCCAAGCCAGGAACAGTTTGCCATGGATTACGATAAAGTCGTTGTCCGTCAAACGCGCTTCTTCTATGGCGCTTTCTATATATTGAAACGCTTCCGGGGTGCGGCGAATATCCAACATGATTTTACCGATATTGAAACCGGCCCAGGCTGCATTGAATCGATCTCCTTTTTCCAGGCAATAATTGCGAAGGGCATCCAGCATCCCCAAACCCTGGGTGATTTGGCCGACCAGCCCGTAACAGTAACCCACCAGGGCCGTGGCCAAAACAGGATATTTGCCTCTGGGATATTGTTCGATGTCCGGCACTAAATTCTCGTAGCCTTCGACGGCTTCGAGGAAACGGCCCTGCCAGTAAAGGAAGAAGGTGCCGAAGGTTTGAGCCGATCGGAGCAGTTTGGGATCTCCCAATTTTTTGGCCAGAGACCATCCCTGCTGAAAAAACTTCAATGCATTGTGGTATCTCGAGTGAAGCCATTCCTTTTGAGCCAGGTGCATTTTCAAAATGGCGATGGAGGTTTGTTTGTTCCATTGGTTGGCCTTATCCATGGCCTCCTGCAGGATATCGATGGATAGGGTGATGTCAGGCTCAGCCGTGGATATCTTGGAGTATTTTATGGCGGCCTCGATAAAGACATGGTCAGTCTCTTCGCTGCGCTGGGAAGAAAGATCTTTGAGGACTTTCTGGTAGCATTCAATCGCTTTTTTGTGCTGATACTTCTTAAGGTGGAGGTCCCCGGCTCTGACGATCCAGCGGCATTTTTCGACATCGTTGTCGCCGACCAGGAGATGGGGGGCCGCTGCCGCCGCTCTGCTGTCATCATCGGGCAATTCCCTAAGGAGCAACCCGGCAATTTTATGGTGCAGGGCCTCCTTTCTGCCCGGCTCTAATTGCTTCTGCCATTTGCCTTTGGTTTTATTATTTTTAAAGCGAAAAACTCCCGAACCGCTTTTCTTCAGAACGCCGTCCCGGCAAGCCTTCTCAAAAGAGGAAAGAATCTGGGAGACCTTTATTTCGGTCAGTTCAACGATCCAGTCGATTGAAAATTCGCCTTCGAACATGGCGGCCAAAACGAGGAGGTGATCGTATTGATTGGTGGTCAGTTTCGAAAGATGATCTTCGTCTAAATTAAACGGAATTTCCATTAAGCGCATTCCCTATTAAAGCTAAAACAATAAAAAGCACTCGCTGGATTTTGATCGTGTGGAACTTTTCGAGGGTCCGAGCGAGTGCGGCCTTTTTCTTTATTTTTGCCATCAGCCTATAACCTATCTGCCCGATGATGTCAATTTAAATGCGCAGCATGTTGACGCCTATGTTCAATATGCTGTGCATAGGCATGTTTTCGGACGGACGGATCCCGATGCATGCGGCCATTTCTTTGCCCTTAATGAATGTTTTACCGGTGGCACCGATATTGCTTAGGAAGAGTCAATTACCGTTGGGGCCGAAATGGCTAAGGGCTCTGTTGTGACGATTCCTTGTCAAAAGATTTATTTCAGACCTGTTGAACAGACCTATTTTTATAGAGGGGGGAAACTGATGCCGGTTTTACTGGAGGTTGATAACGTAGAATGCGTTTACCAAAAGCACATCCTTGCTGTGAGCGGCGTATCCCTTTTATTAAAAAAATCCCAGATTCTGGCACTGCTGGGAACCAATGGCGCCGGGAAAACAACCATTTTGCGCTGCATCATGGGCAAAAGCCTTTTGAAGCCCCTGGAGGGTGAAGTCACCAAGGGCGGCATTCGTTTCGAGGGAGAGCGTTTAGACCTCAAGACCACCCCGCAGGTCGTCGGGATGGGGATCGCCCTGGTGCCCGAGGGGAGAGGCATTTTTGAAGACATGACCGTCGAGGAAAACCTCCGGGTCGGCGGCCATAATGTCCACAGCGGCCAAAACCATTCTGTGAGCTACGAAAAAATATATTCATACTTCCCTGTGCTCAAGCAAAGAAAAAGACAAACCGCAGGCTATTTGTCCGGCGGCGAACAGCAGATGCTTGCCATTGGCCGCGCACTCATGAGTGCGCCCAAGTTGCTGATTCTGGACGAACCATCCTTGGGGTTGTCTCCCATGCTGATCGAAAACATTTTTGAAATCATCAAGACCATCAACGCGGAAGAAGGGGTGTCTATTCTTCTGGTCGAGCAAAACGCATCGATCGCTTTAGAGGTCGCCGACTACAGCTATATCATGGAAAACGGCAGCGTCGTTCTGGATGGTCCACCGGAGACATTGAAAGAAGACCAGCGCGTAAGGGAATTCTACCTTGGCATTTCATCATGCGGCCAAAGGAAGTGCTACAGGGATGTGAAAAGTTATAAAAAACGCAAACGATGGTTTTCTTAAGAGAGTGAATATGAAACTTGCGGTCGATAATATTTCTTTGAGCTTTTCAGGACTCACCGTTATCAACGATTTCAGTTTGGACATCGACAAGCCCGGCATATATGCGGTCATCGGTCCCAACGGCGCCGGAAAAACCAGCCTGATTAACTGCATCTTTGGATTTTACAAACCACAGCAAGGCAATATCGTCATCAATGATGTCCGGGTAAACAATTTTCAACCGCACCAGATCGCCAAGTTGGGGGTGGCCAGGTTTTTTCAGAACATCGAGTTGTTCAGACATTTGACCGTGTTGGACAATATCCTGCTGGGTCGCCACAATCATTTAAAATACGGTCTCATGGCCGCCTGCTGGTACTACGGCAAGGCACGAAAAGAAGAGATCAAGCAGCGGGAAGCGGTAGAAGAGATCATCGAATTTTTGGAAATGGAATCCATTCGCAAAGAACTGGTCGGCAACCTGGCATACGGGCTCAAGAAGAAAGTTGAGTTGGCCCGGGCCTTGGCCATGGGGCCGAAGATCCTTTTTCTGGACGAGCCCACCAGCGGTATGACCCAGGAGGAAAAGGAAGATATCGTCAGGTTTGTCATCGGCATCGAGCGATCGAAAGGTATTCCCATTGTGATCGTAGAGCACGATATGAATGTGGTCATGGATATCTCCGACCGTGTAACGGTCATGAACTTTGGCACCAAAATAGCCGAGGGGACCCCCGAGGAAATTCAGAAAGATCCCGAGGTCATCAAGGCATATTTGGGTAAAAAGAGGGATTCAATATGAGGTGTGATTCTAACACCATTCCGGGGATGTTTCTAAATGTCGTCAAGGAGCACGGCACGTCGGTGGCCATGCGGGAAAAGGATTTCGGTATTTGGAATGAGATTACCTGGAATGGTTACCGGAATCAAGTCGAAGCCTTTTTTCATGGATTGAAACATCTGGGCTTAAAAAAAGGCGACGTTGTTTGTATCCTGTCCGAGAATAGACCCGAGTGGGTATACACGGACCTTGCCTGTCAGTTCGCGGGGGCGCTCCCCCTGGGGGTTTACGCCGAAAGTCTCGAGCCCGAGCTGGCGTTTGCCCTCAACCATAATCAAGCACGGTTCATCATTGTCGAGGATCAAGAGCAAACCGACAAAGTCCTGAACATTCTCGAACAGGTGCCCAGTTTGAAAAAATGCATCGTGATCGAACTGGACGGGATGGAAGATTACGACCACGACATCCTGGTCAGTTATGATAAAGTGGCGGAAATCGGCAAACAAAAAGCAGCGGTTTTACCCGAAGAACTCGAACAGGCGGCCGCCGGGATAAAGCCGGGCGATATCGCTTTTCTGTGCCTGACGTCCGGCACGACCAAAAATCCCAAAAGCGTTATCCTCACCCACGAGTGTGTTCTGACCCTTGCCGATTCTCTGATGGAAATAGATACCTATGGCCCCACCGACGAAGAGCTTTCGTACCTGCCGCTGCCGTGGATTGTAGAGCGATTTTTTTCGGTCATTTTACATTTGAAGGCGCGTTACCGGGTAAATTTTCCGGAGACCATGGAGTTGAATGTCGTTTTTCAGAACATGCGCGAAATTTGTCCGTCTATTTTGATCTGCGCCCCGAGAGTCTGGGAAAATTTTTGCACCACGGTATACATTAAAAACGACAATGCGAGCTGGTTTAAACGCAAGGTGTTCCAGATTTTCATGCCCATCGCCGAAAAGGTCGGCGAACGGGCGCTAAAGAACACCAGGGTCGGGTTCGGACTGGGTCTTTTGTACTTTTTCGCCGAGCTGATGTTGTGCCGCAAGCTAAGAGAACGCCTGGGATTCAGGCTGCTTCGGTTTGCTTATACGGGCGGCGCGGCCATAGGCCCTGAGGTGTATACTTTCTTTCATGCCATCGGGGTAGATTTGAGGCAGATTTACGGCCAAACCGAAATCGGCGGCGTATGCTGCCTTCAGCCCCCCGGGGAAGCGGATCCGGAAACCACGGGCAAACCCCTGCCGGGAATCGATATCGAGATTTCAAAATCAGACGAAGTGTGTGTGCATTCCAAATATTTCAAAGGATATTACAACACCCCCGACGCCACCACGGATCTCCACCGCGATGGTTTTCTGCTGACCGGCGATCAGGGATATTTCACGGATCATGGTCACCTTGTGGTCATCGATCGTCAGAAGGATATCATCAAAACCCGGTCCGGATATAGCTTTTCGCCTCAGTTGGTAGAAAACAGGCTTAAATTCTCACCGTATATCCGGGAAGTGATTGTCGTGGGCGAAGGCCGGCCGGAGGTGGTCGCGTTGGTCCAGATTGACATGGAAAATGTCGGCAACTGGGCCCAGCGTAAAGGCATACCCTACACAACATTTCGAGATTTAGTCTCTAAACCGCAAGTTTTCGAACTGATCGGGCAAGCGGTTTCACGCACCAATCTGAAGCTCGACGAGGAAGGCCGGATAAAGCGCTACAAGCTTCTGGAAAAAGAACTCGATGCCGATGACGCCGAGGTCACCAGAACCAACAAATTGAGGCGCGGTTTTGTCAACGAGAAATATAAAGACGTGATCGAGTCTTTATACAATACCTGAAGGGAGGCAAAGGGCCATTGGGCGAAATAGAATATTTTATCCAGTTGCTGTTGGGCGGCTTGTCAATGGGTTTTATTTACTCCCTGGTGGGTTTGGGGTTCGTAATTATTTTCAAGTCAACGAAAATTCTGAATCTGGCCCAAGGAGAGATGATGATGGTGGGTGCCTATATAACGCTCTCCTTTCACAAGTTGCTGGGGCTGCCGTTATTATTGTCCTTTGGATTGAGCCTGGTAGCGGCGTATTTGCTGGGCCTGGCCCTGGAGAGGATTTTTTTGCGCAGGATGATCGGCGAGCCGATTTTTTCCGTCGTCATGCTGACCGTCGGCTTGGGCGTATCTCTTCGGGGACTGGTGGGCCTGATCTGGACACAAGAAGAACAGGTGATGACCGTGCCCCTCTTTAGTAAAATTTTAAAGGTCTCGGGTATTAGCATCAGCTACGGCAACCTCATCGTCATCGCCGTATCCTCTGTGCTGGTTCTGGGCTTCAGCCTTTTTTACAAATACTCCAAGATCGGTATCGGCATGCGCGCCACGGCAACCAATCAGGACGCGGCCATGATTATGGGCATCGATGTGCAAAAGGTGTTTTCGCGTTCATGGTCCTACTCGGCGGTTGTCTCTGTGTTTGGGGGTATCGTTTTGGCCGGAATCACGATCATAACGCCCAATATGGCCAACTTCGGGTTAAAGGCGCTTCCGGCAGTTGTTTTGGGCGGCATCGACAGCATCCTGGGCGTCATCCTGGGCGGCATCATCGTCGGCGTCAGCGAGAATATTGTGGGGGGATACCTGGGCGGAATGGCTCAGCAGCTGACACCCCATGTCATTCTCTTTGTCGTGCTGGTCTTCAAGCCCTACGGCCTTTTCGGGACGAAAGAGATAGAGAGGGTTTAACAATGAAAGTGCTTTGTTTTATGCCGCGTGTCCGGACAAGATACTTTAGCCGGAGTTACAGCCATGAGATACAGATCTTCCGGACTCTGTTTCAGAAATTCTGGCTGGGGCTGCTGTTTGTCCTGGTTTTTGCCTTCCCTTATTTTGCCGACAGATATTCGACCTATATTGCTACGCTCGTTCTGGTGTCCGTAATCGGCAGTATCGGATTGAACATACTGACCGGGTATACCGGCCAGATATCATTAGGCCACGGCGCTTTTCTCGGCATAGGGGCCTACAGCTATACCATTCTTTTAGGCAAGGCCGCCCTTCCTTTCTGGCTGGCGATTCTGCTTGCAGGCGGCATCAGCGGCATACTCGGAGTGGTTATCGGGATGCCTGCCCTGCGAATGAAGGGTCTTTATCTGGCCATGGCAACCCTGGCGTTTCATTTCATCGTTGAACAGGTCATCATGAATTGGGAAGGGTTGACCGGCGGCTATCAGGGCCTGTCCGTGCCCCAGGCGTCGTTGGGAACCATCAGTTTTGAATCCGAAATGAGTATATTTTATCTGGTTTTGGTGTTCACTGTCGTCACCGTATTTATTACCGGAAATATCGTGCGAAGCAAGATCGGGCGGGCATTCTCGGCCATCAGAGACAGAGATCTGGCCGCCGAGGCCATCGGCGTTTCGCTGACAAAGTACAAGATTATGGCCTTTTTCATCAGTTCGGTGTTTACCGGTATTGCCGGGGCCCTCATGGCCATCAGTTTGGGCCGAATTTCACCGTATGATTTCGCGCTGACGCTGTCCATCGCCTACATCTCTATGATCATCGTGGGTGGTTTAGGCTCCATCGTGGGCAGCATACTCGGTGCTGTGGCCATTACACTGCTTCCATTTGGCTTAATGGCGGTTTCGGACTCTATCGCAACCTACTATCCGCTATTTTCAACCAAATTCGCCGATGTCAAGACCTTTGCCTACGGCATGGTGATTGTCATCTTTTTGATGTGGGAACCGGATGGAATCGCCGGCCGTTGGCGGCGGATAAAGATCTATTTCGTCAACTGGCCTTTTTCATACTAGACAGGTCCTTTTATTCACTCAAAGCCGTATCATTTAAAAAGGAGGTTTTAGAAATGCGAATGCAGACTATCAGAATGAAGACAACAGGGATTGTGCTTGCAGGTGTTTTTATTTCTACGCTCATCTTCACCGGGCCTGCCGTGGCTGACTCCAAGAGGGGTATCACCGATACCACCGTAAAAATCGGAATCAATGCCCCGTTGAGCCGTGTCCTCGCGCATGCCGGCAAGGCTTCGGTGGATGCACTCCAGGCCTATTTTAAGTACGTTAATGAAAAAGGCGGGGTTCACGGCCGCAAGATTCAACTGGTGGTCAGCGATCACCAGTACGAACCCAGTCAATCCCTGGCGGAATTTAAAAAGATGGTGACGCGCAATAAAGTCATGGCCCTCATCGGGTGGGGGACGCCGCCGACAACGATTCTGATCGAGCCGGCCATGAAGGAAAAAATGCCGCTGCTTTGCATCAGCGGCGGTACGCCCCTGTTCAATCCAGCCAAAAGATATGTCGTTGCCATGATTACGCCTTACAGGCTTCAGGCAGCTGCCGTCGTCACCCATATTGTCGAAAAACTGGGCGATAAAAACCCCAAGATCGGCCTGTTTTACAATAACGACGACTTCGGTCGGGAAGGGAAGGCCGGCGTTGAAATGGCCGCTAAACATTATGGATTCGACATCGTTGCAGAAGCGCCGCACATCACCGGATCGCCGGTAGACAAAGCGGCCGTCACCAACTTCAAAAGCGCGGGGGTCGATTATGTTCTGGTCGGCGCCCACTCCGGCGATGTTTCCAGCCTGTTGCTGGAGATGAAAAACCAGGGCCTGAACGTTGATGTCTACGGTGTGTTGGCGCCCGCTTCGGATCGCAAGATCGTTTTGCAGGCAAAAGAAGCGGCCAAACGCTACTACGCTGTCGATGCCCAGGGACGCTGGAGCGACACCCAGAAACCCGGCATTGCCAAAATGATCGAACTTTCGGCCAAGTATGCGCCTGCCGAAGTGTTGGAAACCAAGAGTTATTACTACATACTGGGCTGGTACCCGGCCCTGCTCATCGTCGAAGCTTTGGAGCGCGCCGGCAGAGACCTGACCGTTGAAAAGTTTCTCGATGCCCTGAATAGCTTTAAAGACTGGGACACCGATGGTGTCGTACCGCCCATAACCATCACCCCTGAGCGAAGAGTGGTCGCCCTTGGCGGCATTATTGTAAAAGCCGACCTGGAAAAACAGGATCTGCTGCCGATTTCGGACTGGATCGAAGCGCCGCCTGAAATCGCTAAAAAGGTGTTGGGACAGTAAACCGTCTGAATGTGATTCGGGTGGCGAGGGGGTCCTCGCCGCCCGGATCAAGACTGAAATCGAAAAATCAAACCAGAGAGGGTTAAGGAGAATGCCTTGATGAATGACGGCATCGCATCGAACACAGAATTCCGGCCAAGTCGGTGGGGACGTCTTTCGGCGGACGAACACGCCGGCATCCAGATGGAAAAGCTGCGGGATCTTTTGATCTATGCGCATAAAAACAGCCCGTTTTACCGCAGGCGCTTCCATGATGCCGGGTTCAATCCCGAGCAGGTAAAGGCAACCGAAGATCTTTTGGAAAGGGCCCCTTTTATCAATAAAACCGTTTTAATGGACGAACAGGCCAAAAAACCACCTTTTGGAGACCTTTTGACCGTTGCCCAAGAAGATCTGGTGCGGTTGTACTACTCGCCCGGACCATTGCTTATCATTTTCAGTCACGCGGACTTGAACGCCTATATCCAAAGAGCCGCCAACGGGCTTTACCATGCGGGTGCCAGGGCCGGCGATATCGTGAACATCTCTTTTAACTATAACTGGGTGGGGGCCGGGACACAGCACGATGACGCATATCGCAGGATCGGGTGTGCGGTATTGCCGGGGGGCGCCGGCATGAGCGAGACCCATATCGACCTCATGAAGCTGACCCGAACGACCGTTTTATCGGCCTTTCCCACCTATGCCATCCGTCTGGCCGAAACAGCAAAAAAAATGGGTTTGGATCCTGCACGGGATCTGAATTTGCGTTTGATCATCATCGTGGGGGAGATACGGTCGGACGAAGATAAAAAGCAGATCGGCGATCTTTTCGGGGCCCAGGTCCGGGAAATGTATGTCGGCAATGAAATGGGATTTGTCGGCTCGGAATGCCCCCACGGCGGAGGCATGCACCTTTTCAGCGACACCCTGGTAGAGGTCATTGACCCCCGGACCGGCCGTCGGGTCGATCCGGGTCAACCCGGAGAGATTGTGACCACCGATCTGCACCGGCGGGCCATGCCCATAATCAATTACCGCACCGGCGATATTACCGAAGGGCTGATCTATGAAGAATGCCCGTGCGGCCTGAAGCGACCCAGGATGAAGAGAATACTGGGACGTGTCGGCGACATCCCCAGAGTAAAAGGCATGTTCATTCCGCCCCGGCGCATCGAGCTGGTTTTGGGAAAATATCAGGATTTGGGCCGGTACCAGGCCGTTGTGGACAGACCGGAAAAAACGGATCGTTTTACCATCAAGATCGAATGCCCCCCGGCCCGCCAAAAAGACGATTTTCGAAAAACACTGATTGAAAATTTCAAGGTTTCCCTTGGTATTTTGCCGGAGGTGCAATGGTTGCAGCCCGGTACAATTGCCGAGGACGATCGAACACTTATGGATTTACGAAAGATTAACTGAGGATGCCCGGATGAATACTGTGAATGAAATAACAGAATTATTGGACCAAAAACCGGCTGTCTGGACGGCGGATCCCGGCAAGGCTCCCTGTCTGATCGGGACCCGCTGTAAACGTTGTCGTCACTTCCACTTTCCGCCGATCAATCGCTGTACGCAATGTCTGAGCATTGAACTGGAGAATGTTCCTTTCGGGAGAAGCGGAACATTATACTCCTATTCGGTAATTCAGATCTCTTCGCTGGGCTTCAAGGCGCCGTATGCCGTCGGATATATCGATTTGGATGAAGGTGTGCGCCTGTTGGCCCCGATCGTCGAGTGGCAGGACGCCGGGCTGAGCAGCGGGAAAAAAATGGAACTGGTTGTCGGCAAGGTTAAACAAGACGCCGACGGCAATGATGTTGAGGGGTATATGTACCGACCCCAAAAAAACGATGGAAAAAATTAGGTCTGCGGCCGGAGGCCCTTTGCCAAAGATGCGGACCGGGCAGATTCGTTTTCTGCCGGGAAGCTCCTTGGGGGCCCTTGGACGAAAATTGGCGAAATTTCATGGCCGAAGATCCGTATACATAAATTTATATCCGAATGCGAGGTTACAATGCGGAAAATAGCTATCTGTGGGGCAGGCATGACTCCCTTTGGGAAATTTCCTCATGCCAGTATCAAAGAAATAGGGCGTCAGGCGGTTTGGAAAGCACTTTTAGATACCCGTCTCAAGCCGTCGGACATCCAGAAAGTATACTGCGGAAATGCGCTGTCAGGGGCGATAACCGGTCAGGAAATGATTCTGGGCCATGTTATCATGAGGGCCGCGGGGTTGACCGGAATTCCGATATTGACCATTGAGAACGCCTGCTCGAGCGGTTCATCGGCATTTACCGAGGCGTGCATGGCGGTGGCCGGTGGGTTTTACGACCGGGTCCTTGTCTTGGGTGTTGAAAAACTTACCGGGAGCAACACCGCCCATGTCGTCAAGGCCATGTCCAGCGCAACGGACGTGGAACTGGAGGCTGGATACGGGTTGATTTTCCCAAGTGCATTTGCCCTGCTGGCCCGCAAACATATGGAAGTTTACGGGAGTACCAGCAGGGACCTGGCCGCCATTTCGGTGAAGAATCACAACAACGGCGCGCTCAACCCCAACGCGCAACACAAGGACAAGTACAGTATCGACGATATCTTAAATTCCCGAATGATCGCGGATCCCTTGCGGCTGTTGGACTGCTGCCCGATCAGTGACGGGGCGGCGGCCGTCATTATCTGCCCGGCGGATCAGGCCAAAAAATATACCGACCAGCCGGTGTATGTCGCCGCCAGCGTGATGACGACGGGTCAATACTTGCAAACCAATGACCTCTGCAGCTTTCCCGTAAACCAACGGGCCGCCCAACAGGCTTACGAAATGGCGGGAATCGGCCCGGAGGATGTCGATCTGGCAGAGGTTCACGATTGTTTTACCGTCGCAGAACTCCTTCATTATGAAGATCTCGGGTTCTGTGCAAAGGGAGAAGGGCCGAAGCTTGTGCGCGAGGGAGCAACCGAGCTGGGAGGCCGTATTCCCGTAAATGTTAGTGGAGGATTATTGGCCAAAGGACACCCTGTCGGTGCCACCGGGGTCGCCCAGTTGGTGGAAATCACCAGTCACCTGCGCGCCAATGCCGGGGAGCGGCAAGTCCATGGGGCCAAGGTCGGTTTGACCCTGTGTAACGGCGGGTTTATGCAGGGAGAACCCTGTGTTGCGACCGTAAATATCCTCAAGCGTTAAATTAATTATTTTATAGGAGGAAGAAATGATAGATGAAAAATTAAAAAGCGAACTGGAAACAATTCTTGGCAAAGGACACGTTTCCCTTTCAAAAATGGATCTGGAGGCCTATGCCTTTGTTCAGGGCACTGGAGCTGACATCATCGGGCATAAGCTTGCGGATGTCGTGGTTTTACCCGCCAACGCCTTGGAAGTGTCTGAAGTGGTGAAACTGGCCAACCGATATAAATTACCGGTGGTTCCCCAAGGTGCCAGAACCAACAGTTGCGGAATGAATGTGGCCCACAAGGGCGGCATTGTCATGGACATGTCTCGACTGAACCAGGAGATGTCCATCGACGAAGACAACATGGTCGTGGTTGCCGATGCCGGATGTTCGGTTTACTGGGTGATGCGCGAGCTCGACAAGAAAGGCTTGCGGTTTCCGTTCATGCCGCTGTATACGCCCGGGCCCCAGATCGGTTCGGCGGTGGCCTGCAACGTCACCGGTAATTATATGACCCGCTACGGTTCCATGGGAGACAACATCGTTGGCCTGGAAGTCGTGATGCCCACCGGGGAGATCATTACCTTTGGTCCCGGTGCAATGGATACCGGCTGGGGCCACTACCAGAGATATGTGGGCGGCCCGGACCTTATCGGATTGTTCGTAAATGCATCCGGAGCCATGGGTATCGTAACCAAAGTCGCCGTCCGGATCAAGCCCAAGGTCGAACACGAAAAAATTCTGTGTTACGGCTGGAAGCGGGAACATGCCAAAGAACTGACCGAAGCCATGTACGGGATGCAGCGACGGTTTGTCTATGACTTTTTCCTGATCAACAAGTGGAACTATCATTCGGCCGAAGTACAGGGCAAGATTGCGCTGCCGGATGACGTGCATTTTATCGCCATGGTCAGCGTGGACGGTGCCAGTGAAATTGAGTTGAATCTGGAAGTAGAGCGTATCGTGAAGATCGCCGAAGACAACAAAGCCATCGACCTGGCCGACCTGGGCATCCTGACCATGGGCGCACCGCATTATCGGATATGGCTGAGCGTTTCCAAGTGGATGCAGCGTATCGAAGCCACCTATTTCTGGTGTCCGGTCAAAAAATTTCCGGAGATCTATGACATATGGGAAGACGTAACGCGCAAATACAATTTTTGGGACGGCGAACATTGCCCGGCCTGGTTTTCTTTCCACGGCCGCAACACCTGCAACCCGTATCCCATGCTGGCCAAGGCCAATCCCACCGATCCCCATGAGCTGGAACAGATGAAACTGTGGTGGGACGAGCTCAACATCAAACTTTGTGCGGCCGGATGCGTTCAGTACAATCTCGGCGACGCTTTCCCTGATCAGAATTACGAGGTCCTGGGGGAACAATGGAACCTGACCAGGAAGATAAAGAAGTTCCTCGATCCCAATATGATTATGAATCCATCAAGGACATACGGAGGCTTATAATGGATATAAACGCAGTTAAAGACCGAACCCATCGTTGTGTAGGCTGCTCCCAATGTTTTGGAACCGGCCCCTATTTGCCATTTGCCGACGGTGAACAGACGGTTTCAACCTGGAAGTGCCCGACGTTGGAGTACTATAAGTTTTTTACCAATACGGCGCGGGCCAAGGCATTTTTTGCCAGAGAGCTGGTGCATGGAAAACTGGAAATCAATGAAGAACTGGAAAAAATATTTTTTTCCTGTCCGGATTGCGGATGTTGCGAACTGCTCTGCCCGCCGATTCCGCATATGTTCATCAGCCGGGCCATGAAAGCGGCCTTGTTTCAAAAAGGCCTGATACCCGAAGAATGTGTCGCCTTGAACGACAACATGCGGGAGAAGAAGAACCTTTTCGGGATTAAGAACGACAATCGGGCCAACTGGGCCAAAGATCTGGATTTGCCCAAGCAAGGCAAAGTGGTCTATTTTGCCGGATGCTACGGATCTTTCCGGCAGGTGAAGACCGCTTGGGCAACGGTGGCGCTGCTGCGAAAAGGCGGTATCAATCCGGCCTATTTGGCCGAAGAGGAGCAATGCTGCGGCCTGCATGCCGGTTTTTCGGGAGACATCGAGCTTGAACGGCGTCTGGCCCGGCATAATGTGGAGGCCCTAAAACGCGCCGGGGCCGAAACCGTGGTTTTTTCCTGTGCCAACTGTTATCGAACATTTTTTACGGATTACAAGGCACTGACCGGAGAAGAACTTCCTTTCAAGGTGGTCACCGCCGTTGAAATGGTAACTGAATTGATCGCCGCAGGGAAGATCGTATTCAAAAACGGGGAAAACGTTCGCACGACCCTTCACGATCCCTGTCACTTCGGCAAGCAACACATCGGCCATCGCCGCAACCTTTACGACGAGACCCGACAGATTATCAACAGTCTGCCCAACGTCGAGTTTGCGGAAATGGAATACAACCGACGCTGGTCGGCGTGTTGCGGCGGCGGCAATGATGTGACTTCCTCGGTCACACCGGAATTCACCGATTACCATTCCAGTAAGCGCTGCCGGGAAGCCCAGGGTGTGGCCGACGTATTGTTGACCCCCTGCGTGCGTTGCGTGAAAAACTTATCTGCGGCCGCTAAAAAACATGACATCGGTGTGGAGGTTAAAAGCCTGCTGGAGTTTGCGGCCGAAAGGCTTGAAAAGTAACGAACAATACGCTAACCATTGGTTCATGGTTGCCAAGAACTGAAAAAAGCCCTGCCCGAACATTTATTGACATGTTCGGGTAAGGGCTTTGGTTGGGTCTTGGTTTTTTCTTAGCAAAAAAGGAGATGACGTATGGGTATGATGACAGCCGAGCAATATGAAGAGAGCCTGAGGCGTTTGAACCTGAAAGTCTATATGTTTGGCGAGCGCCTGGAAAACGTGGTCGATCATCCGATTATTCGACCGTCTATGAACGCGGTTGCCAAGACGTACGAACTGGCACACCAGCCCGAATATGAAGATCTGATGACCGCCCGTTCTCATCTTTCGGGCCGCAAGATCAATCGATTCACCCACATTCATCAGAGCCCGGAGGATTTGGTCAAAAAGAGCAAAATGGGCCGGCTCCTCGGGCGTGAGACCGGTTGTTGCTTCCAGCGGTGTGTCGGCATGGACGCTCTAAACGCGCTCTCCATCGTGACGTTTGATATCGATGCCAAATACGGAACCTCCTATAACCGGCGTTTTTTAAAATACCTCGAATTTGTTCAGGAAAAAGATTTCACCTGTGACGGCGCCATGACCGACCCCAAAGGTGACCGAAGCCTGCCGCCGCATCAGCAAACGGATCCTGATCTTTACCTCCACGTGGTGGCGGAGAACTCCGACGGGATTGTGGTCAGGGGTGCCAAGGCACATCAGACCGGTGCGGTCAATTCCCATGAAATCATCGTGATGCCGACCCTCGCCCTGAGAAAAGAGGACGAGGATTACGCGGTTTCCTTTGCGTTGCCCAGCGATGCCCAGGGGATTGTGTACATCGTCGGCCGCCAGCCCGGGGACACCCGCAGAATGGAAGGGGGGGACATCGACCAGGGGAATTCCTTTTTCGGCGGGCATGAGGCCCTGGTGGTATTTGACGACGTTTTCGTGCCCTGGGATCGGGTCTTTATGTACAAGGAATACGACTTTGCCGGCCAGCTGGTGGAAACTTTCGCCGCTTACCACCGGCAGAGTTATGCCTGCAAAGTCGGCGTGGGCGACGTCCTCATCGGGGCGGCCCAGACCATCGCCGAATTCAACCGGGTGGAAAGGGCTTCGCACATCAAAGATAAAATCGTTGAGATGAATCATTTAAACGAGACCCTCTTTTGCGGCTGCCTTGCCTGTGCATCGGAAGGTCGCCAGGAACCCAGCGGGACCTATCTGGTCGATACGCTCCTCGCCAACGTTCATAAGCACAATGTCACGCGGTTTCCTTACGAGATCGCAAGGCTGGTCCAGGACATCGCCGGCGGGCTGATGGTGACCCTGGCGAGTGAAAAAGACTTTAAATCCGAAACCCCCGGAAAATGGCTCAAAAAATATTTAAAGGCCAACCCCCAGGTCGATACCGAACACCGCATTCGCATCCTACGGCTGATCGAAAACCTGACCCTGGGTAACGCGGCCGTGGGCTATCTGACCGAATCCATGCACGGTGCCGGATCTCCCCAGGCCCAGCGCATCATGATAGCGCGCAAGGTCAACATGCCCGAAAAACAGAAGGCCGCCAGAAAACTCTGCGGCATTGACCCAAAATAGGTTTTAACCGTACAGTATTCTGAACTCTTGATCGGGGATTGTTAGCCTCCCAAGATAATTTTTAAAAAAACCGGTTCCAAAATATAAATCCGTTTCACAACCAACGGAAGTTGTTTTAAAAGGGCTTAATGGGCGATGTCCATCCGGTACTTTTTGCTGTTTTCTTGACAGTCCTGGAACGGTATGATAGAAAATATCATTGGTTGGAGAAATGTTGATTGATTTATTCAATACCATTAAACCAATTTTCAGGGGGGCATTATGGACAAAAAAGATCTGAAAAAATTGCTTGCTTCTTTGGGCGTTGCCGGCTTGATCAGCATGGGCGGTATTACGCTTCCCGGAGCCCACGCGGGTAGCGGGTGAGGCGCCAAACCCAGTGCAGGTGGCACTGAAAAACAAGTCAAGCCTCCGGCCGGAAGTGGCTGAGGCGGTTCCAAAGGTGGCGCAGTTAGCGCTGAAGAGCAACAAAAGATGGAACAAATGAAGACCGAAGAGCAATCTGCAGAGGAAAAAGCCAAGAAGGCCGCAGAGGAAGAGGCAGAGAAGGTCAAGAAAAAAACCGGAAAAAGCGGCTGAAGTGGCAACAAATGATCATGCAGGGTGCATGACGGAAATTATTGACGATCGGAAACCAACAAGGGCCGGCAGCTTCGGATTGCCGGCCCTTGGCATTTTATATCGTTCAAACGGATTGAGGTCGGGGGAGTTTACATGTCCACGCATCGTTTCGAAACAGACTTTCGAAAGCGTTATCCAGTTTGTTTTGAACTCTTACCGGATCTTGAAAAATATTTAGAAGGGGATGCGGCATTGTCCGAAGTTCTGGATCGGGATCCCGAAAGGTGCCGGCGTTATCCCTTTATCTTCGATCTGGCAAGAATCGAAGAATCAAGACATCGTCTCCTGAACTCTCCACCATCCCTGCCGAAAATGGTGACCCATCGCATGGTCAACCCGGCCCTTGAACTGCTGCCGGTGAGTTGGCAGCACCTGCCGGAATTGTTGTCCAATCCCGCCACAGTCCCGGAATCCGGCGACGGATATGTCCTCGTGTTGATTAGACCCGGAAAAAAGGGGGTCGAAGTTCGCAACGCCGAAGCCAGGGACCTTTTGGCGCTCAAGATTGTGGCTGAGGAGATCGACTCCCGAAAGGCCGCTTCCGAAGGCAATGTTACGGTAGGGGCCATCGACAACGTTCTTTTTCGGGCTGAACAGCTCGGCCTGATCCTGACACCACCACCGGGCATCCGGCGTCCCCCAGAATTCCCGAAAGGTGAGATGGACGATCCTGTTTTTTTTTCGTCCTCGACCTTTACATTACAGTGGCACATTACCCAGACCTGCGACTTGGACTGCCGCCACTGTTACGATCGCAGCGATCGCGAAGCCATGACCCTCGAACAGGCACTGGGGGTGCTCGACGACCTTTATGATTTTTGCCGGGGATACCATGTGTTCGGTCAGGTATCCTTTTCCGGGGGTAATCCCATGCTTTACCCTCACTTTGATCGCTTATACAGCGAAGCGGTCGATCGGGGTTTTATGACGGCCGTTCTTGGTAATCCCATGCCCCGAAACCGTATCGAACGCATGCTTGCGGTACAAAAACCGGAGTTCTACCAGGTCAGCCTTGAGGGGCTGAAAGCGCATAACGATTTTATAAGAGGCCGCGGCCACTATGACCGGGTGCTGGATTTTTTAAAGCTATTGGGCGAGCTGGGAGTTTATCGGATGGTGATGCTCACCCTTACCCGGGACAACATGGACCAGGTCCTAAAGCTGGCGGATCGGCTCAAAGGTCTTACGGATTTGTTCACCTTCAACCGACTGGCGTCGGTGGGCCGGGGGGCTGAACTGTCGGCCGTACCTATTGAAAGGTTCCCCGATTTGTTAGCCCGGTATATGGATGCTGCTGAAACGAACCCCTGTATGGGATTTAAAGACAACTTGTTTAATCTCTTGCGGTGGCAGCGGGGGCTTCCCCTTGGCGGCGGCTGTGCAGGTCACGGCTGCGGGGCGGCCTTCAACTTCGTCGCCCTCCTGCCCGACGGCGAAGTACATGCATGCCGAAAAATGCCCTCCCTGATCGGCAACATTTATCGGGAGCGCCTGAATGACATCTATCACGGAACCTCTGCCAGCCGCTACCGGGATGGATCGACGTCGTGCAGTGCCTGCCCTGTTCGTCCGGTTTGCGGGGGTTGTCCGGCGGTCAGTTATGGCTTTGGCCGCGATATCTTCAATGAGCTCGATCCCTATTGTTTCCGAAACCAAACGGGAAACACATCCGCTTAAAAACGGAAGCGCGGGACTCCTGCCCCAGGGGCCACCTCATCTCACGCCCATAAAAGGTTATAACGCATCGATATAAATGTAAGGGGTGACGACGGACGAATATGATCTGTCAACTGTCAAAAAAAGTACTGCGCCTTTCCGAGATATGGTTTAAAAAATCAGACCACTCAGGCGGCCTTTGAAAGTACTCCGGACGTGGCGGCCGTTGGAAGCGCCGTTGGCAGAATAGACGGCTGGGCACTTTTGAGCAGTTCGCGGGTCAACCAGCCGGATTGGGAAGCCGTTATCAGTCCCCAGAGGGAAATCCAATACAAGCAGAACAACCAATAAAAGGAATAGGGGATCGCCCAGCGCCAGCCGAACCAACCGCCGTGGCGTTTCTGATACACCAATGCGGGTAACGCGGCGCTGATAATACATCCCACTGCCAAAATTGCCAGGGTATACATGGGGACCATCAAGAGTTGGGCCACCACAGCAAACTTGACGGCTTCGCCCAAGGTCATGCGAAATAATTGGGTTGCACTGAACAGGCGGACCCAGGAACCACCGCTATCTGCGGGGCGGAAGCGACGCGTTATAAAAGAGAGCATTACCAGGTTTTCACGGACGTTACTGCGCGCCCATCTTAACAGCATCCTGCGCAGACCTGTGAATGTGTTAGGCATCTTAGTCAGGACAACGGCTTCCCGCTGATAGACCACGCGATATCCGCAGCCCAGGATCAGGTTGGTCAGCGCACGGTCTTCGCCGATAGCAGCAGGACGGCCCATAAAGGTTTGATTGCTCCAGTTTGACAGATGGGGGGTAATAACATCCGCCTGATAGGCTGAAAGTGCGCCGGGGGTGCAAAACACACCTCCGTAGACGCTCTGGCCGGATCGAATGAAATCAAAGGCGCTGGTAAACGAGACTTCCATCATTTTAGGGATGGCACCTTCGGCAAGATTCAGCACGCGAACATTTCCCGCCACTGCGCCGACACGGGGGTCGCCGGCCAGGGGACTGACCAAATGCCGGAGGGTGTCGGGGAGCACTTCGGAATCCGAATCGATGGTCACATAGACGCGTCCCTTTGCTTGAGCGAAACCGGCCATCAATGCATGCCTTTTGCCGCGGTTGAATGGCTGACGAATCAACCGCACCCTCCAGGGAAATTCTTTTTTCGCAGTCTCCATCCACTGCCACGTGTCGTCCTGGGAGCCGTCATCAACACAAATCACCTGCATTTTTTCCATCGGATACTGACTGTTCATAACCGATCGAACGGTGTCCAGAACTTGTCGGCCTTCGTTGTAGGCTGGTATAACGACAGTGATGGTCGGCAAGGCACTGTCTGATAGCGGGGCATAGGACCGGTAACGACAGGCAAACCAAATACGCCATGCCAATGTCAATAGGGTCCAGAAGGTTAACCCGGTGGCTAAATAGTTTATCGTCGACCAGGACTGCACAAGCTTCCACGCTTGTGCAGATTTTAGGGCCTCCATCTGCCACCAGATCACCGCCAGTGATGATATTAGGGTGCAAAGCAGCAGCCAGGGGAAAAAAATATCCGCCTTAAAGCGGTACGAACCTTTTGGGTTTAACATATGTTACCTCTGTTATATTTTTGGGAAAGTGATGATTCTTTCAGTGTCCATTTATAGAGTCCATGGACGACACACAGTAAGATGCCCCAAAAAACAGCCAATAGTAAGCTTATTTGGACCATTGTCAAGTGCGAAATAGATGGGTTTCGCTGTTTTTTTTGTGGGCATCTCCGATGGTTGTGATGCAGCTAAATTAATCAATAAATCAAATAGATACACCCTAAGAAGGAACAATTTTGGGATCATAATATAACCGGTGACTCGCCGCTTCTGATAAATCCGGCCTCTGGGAAGAAATAATATTATACAATTTTTCATTGGATTTCCAAATTTGAACCAAAATTTACGTCCATAAATAACCCAAACAAAGTAATTTTTTTAAGCCAGGCAAAGTTCTTTTTTAAGCTCCCAGCAGATCTATATTTTACTCTCCGGCTTTTATTCAGGATTTCTATTATTTATGTAAATAAAGTCACAAATTTTATGTAATTTGCCCCACATTTACATAATTTCCGTCTAAATCAATTAAGCGATTAATATACCTATTTTATACTTTAAAAATACGCATGGTAAATTTAACTATCTGATATGCGTATGGAAAATTTTTAACCAACTGAATTTGCATGAATTTTGCATAATAAAAATGATTTGATACGTATATTTAATTTTCCAAAAACCAAAAAACAAGGTGTCGAGAAACAGGTTCCTAAAGGTTGAAAGGATAATTTTATGATTAAATTGGGGCCGACTTCTGATGAAATGAGAGCCATGTCGGGCGACGACATTTTTTTATCACGGTTGAAGCTTCTCATTATCATGGGCAAGGCTTATTTAAAAAATTGTCCCATTGGAAACTATCGCAAATCTGCCATCATCGAAAACGCTCATCACGTGTTTTATCATTCCCTGCATTTGGCCTGTTTTGAACCTCAGTCGGGGATTACTTCCGATGTTGAGGCAGGAGAGGAACAAGAATTTCATAAAAGAGTTCAGCTTCTTGCAGTAATGGCTAAAGCAATGGCTGAAAACCGTCTGACAGAGAATCACAGAAAAAAGGCCCTTCAAGACAATTTAGAGAGAATCTGCGAAATATTGATATTCAGCTTCCACCTAAAAGGTTTTAATTTTCTTAAAGTTGCTTAGACAATATGCTGTAAAAATTTTTCAAGAAAGCACCGTACTCCCCCTAGACTCGATTTCCATTCTGTAACACTTCTTCTGGCGTTGATCTCATTCTCAATTCGTTTCTCCCTGTGTGATAGTTTGTCACTTTGATCATTCTACCGCTATACGGGAGGTTTTTCCATGGAGAACCCCCTCAAACTCTGCATATTAAGCTCCTGACAGAACGTTGTTTTCTCTGCTGGGAGACTAAAATGCCTATTAATAAGGTTATGCTCGGTGAAACTAAAAACAGCAGGTTAGACGGAAAGGAGGATTATTATGTGGAAGAGATTATTCATTCTATCATTATCCATTGGGATGCTTTTTGCCATTACAGGTTGCAGTTCAGATTCAGATGCGGTTGCCCAGGCCAACGACAAAGAAGTTGATTGGCAAATCGCAGGAACGATCGTCCAGCTCCTGGATGTAGAATCCCTATTTTTCGGACCTCTTGAGGGAGGCCATTCTTTGATCAACATCTCCGCCAAAGGGTTACCTGATGATGCTGCAATCACTCTCCTGAGTGTATCAGGACCCTGTGCGGCGGATCCCCCCTTCCCCTGTGAGGAGGGTTATATTCCCGGTGCATGTTTTACCAAGAACGATATGGTCGCAATATTTCCTGACCAGTCCCTCTTATTCGCATCTATTCATGAGGATGGCGGCGTTTTGTGTTTGAAATTTAATCCAGATACTGGGCTGCCGGAGGATGGGACCTACTTCAAGATCAGAATGAATATAACTAAAGGCACAGGCAGTTTCGTTGGAGCTTCAGGAGTTCTAACCGGCGAAGGTCACGGTTATTTTATTAACAATCCTCCTGCCAACGATTTAACTTTAGTCGGCGAGGATGGGAATATGACAGGAACGATTATATTACCCGATTAATGATAGAAATTCCTCGGGGAATATAATGTCCTTTTCTAAACCTTTTAAATCAGCAATACAAGAAAACCATCGAGGATTACGAAAAAATTTTTAATTTTTAGAACGAGGGTGATCCTGGCATCCTTGAGGTACCCTTACCCCATCAGATTTTACCTAAAAGAAGGCAGAGACTATTCGTCCTGCCTTCTCATTTTTTTCTTCCGACGCTGCATTGGGACAAACCGAAATATCCGGCGTATTTCATTTTCCCCTGAAGGGAAGGCCAGGTGCGTATTCTGGTGTTCAAGCTTAACCGCCGGAAAGTTTTACGGAATATCCTTGTTGTTTGATCTCTTTCAGAAGCGTGTCTCTGTGATCTCCTTGGATCATGATTACGCCGTCTTTTACGGTACCGCCGGAACCACAAAGACGTTTCAATGTTTTGGCGACGCGCTGAAGTTTATTATCGTTGAGCGGGAGACCGAAAACTGCCGTTACTGTTTTCCCCTTCCGGCCTTTGACCTCCCTTCTAATTCTTACAATTCCATCATCTGGGAATATGGATTGTTTCTCGACGGTTTTTTTCTTTTTGCAGGTGCATTTCGTAGTGGAGTGTCCGCAGGATGGGCAAATTCGACCTGATTCTGTTGAATACACTAAACGGTTATTGCCCATTGGCCCGCTCTCCCAATTTACCAGAATATTTTTTTAAATCATTTCCCTGAACAAAAAAAGGGCATCCCTCATATTTTGAAGAATGCCCTTTTGTATCCTAAAAGTGGCTGGTTACACCAAGGTTACATTGGTTGCAGACGGACCTTTTGGGCCCTGCTCTATCTCAAAGGTAACCCGATCACCTTCATCAAGCGATTTGAAACCGGTTGCATTAATTCCTGAATGATGAACAAATACATCCGGACCATCTTCCTGCTCAATAAAGCCATAGCCTTTACCGCTATTAAACCATTTTACAATTCCGTTAGTCATAGTGACACCCTCCTTTCAAAAAAATTCTCATAGTTCCAGACTGCAGGTTGCCACTCTGACAAACGAATCTTTCCTTCAGAACGAAACCGGTCCGCCAATTAAGGGCAGACCTTTTAATGATTGCTCTGAAGATAACATCTTTTTTAAAAAAATCAAGCGAATTAATAAAAAAACTAATTTTCCACCAATTAACATCTTTTCAACCCTTATTACGGGTTGTTGTTTTACCTATCTCCTTCATTTATTTTGAGATGGCTTCTATTCTTGCTTCCATTCCATTTCTAATCTGGATGGCCGTTGCTTTATCTATTCCAACCATGGCTTTGGATTCGGAAGTTTTATGGACTTTGCCGCAAGCGATCTTTTTTCCTGAAAATGAGTAAATGCATACGGTAGAACCCATTATAAATCCATCTTTCGTGCCGCCATCAACATAGACGAACCGTTGATTTTTATGAATTTTTTGGACCTGTGCCGCTTTTACAATACCTTGAAGAGATGTTAAAGTTATCAACATTATTGCAAGTACAACGAGAATTATTTTCATCCGATGCACAATATCTTCTCCGAATCGTTAAAAAGATCCTTATTCTTTGGGTTTCTTTACATTCTTATGGAGCTTTTTAAGACAAATGTTGTCTTCACGTACAATCGCACAGACTTTCCGGTTATCGATCTCCCTACAGTTCACGTGATTATACAATGGGCATTCCGGGTATTGTTTTGACATCTCTATTCCTTTGTCGTCTTTTTGAAAAATCAGCGGATATATTCTTAAATATAAAATATATCAAAAGCATATAGGATTTAAGGATGAATGTCAATTTGCACAAATCGCTTTTTTAAGTAAGAATTATATTGAGAAGGGTGGTGGGGGCAAGGCGGGCAGGATGAAACGCAACATCCCCGCCTGGGCGGGGATGTTGCGTTATTTTCTAAATAGTTTCCATCCATAAATGGCCCTTTTTGCCCGGATCTGCGTTCTCCGCGGATTTCCGGCTGCGGCATACAGGAGTATGCCTCGCCGAAAACCCTTGTGCGGCCTTGATCCGAACAAAAATTGCTCATTTATGAATTGGAAACGCACGGTGCCTTTTTAAAATTGTGGATGGGCACTAAATAGTTTCCATTTAACAAGTGTGGATGGACACAAAATAGATATTGCTTTTTAATTTAAGATGTAGGTCCGGTAGTCGAGAAGCCGGAAGGAAAGGGCCAAAACACCCGCAATCACGGGATCGTCGTGAATAATGACGAGTTCTTTGCTTTTGTTCAGTTTTTCAAGGTTCGCAAAGGTCCACAACTCCGCGTAGGGAAGGTTGATGGCATTTTCCACGTGCTCTTTTTCGTATTTGTCGGCCGGCCGGAAATCAACCAGGACCGGATTTCTTAGGGCCTTGACCTGATCAAATCCGATGCTCCATTCGGCAGGGTTGTTCTGGTTGGCGAACATGATGTTTTGAAGAAGTTTGGAATCGGTATCAATGGAGAAGAAAGCGTCCATCCAGCCTTTCGTCCCCACCCGCATCCAATGGACTTTAGTGTAGCCTTGGGTTACCGCCAACCTGGCGGCGTGATAGGATTTCCATCAATTATTGTCGGCGCAATAGAAGACGATGGGGGTGTCTTTGTCCTCGGGAAGGGCTTCGACGTCGAACTCGGCCTCGGCCAGATCGAAATCGGTCCGCTTGTGATCTTTTGGGACATCCATGGTGATGTGGGCGGATCCGGCGGCGCGTCTCATGCACCAGTCGGTCATGTGAGTGAAGGCGGCGATGAGCATGCCTCCCTCGGACTGGATTTTGAGAGCCTCCTGCGGAGAAACGACCGCCACACCTTCGAGTGTTTCTGGTGTCGAACTCATGTTATACTCCTTTCTATGTGGTTTTATTTTGGTTGGACTACAACCGGTCCCAGAAACAAATACAAAAATTATGCCAACTTTATTAACCAATTGAAAAATAAGGAAAAACCGAGTTTAGCAACGATTTTACGGCTACCAAAAGTCCGATTCGAGATAGATTTATGTCCAATTTGGAGAGTCGGGGTTCCAAAATGGAGCTCGGGGAAGGGGGGGCAACCCTCGACGGACAATTGACAAACGGGAACGGATAGTTCTATTCTGGCCCCCATGAATCGAAACGCCACTGACATCTCCCAGAATATATTCCACGTACAAGTTGCCGGGTGCCGCCTCAGGGTCAAGCGCATTGAACCCTCGGTCCCCGGGGAATCACTTCAAAAACCGACGCTGGTATTTCTGCATGAAGGACTGGGATGTATCGAACTCTGGCGGGATTTCCCCCATGCCGTTTGTGCGGCCACCGGGTGTGCCGGGGTGGTATATGATCGCAAGGGATACGGCGGATCGGATCCCTACGGCGGCCCCTGGCCCCTCGATTACCTTCTCAAAGAATCCAATATTTACCTGCCCGGCCTGCTGGAAAACTGCGACCTTGAGCATGCTGTTCTGATCGGGCACAGCGACGGGGGTACCATCGCTTTGCTTTCCGCGGCGGGCAACAACACCCGGGTATGCGGGGTCATCACCGAGGCGGCGCACATTTTTGTGGACACGGTTACCCTGGAAGGCATTCGCAATGCCATCGATGCCTATGAGACTGGGGACTTAAAAACCCGACTGGCACGCTACCACGGCGAAAACACGGAAAACGTTTTCCAACGCTGGGCAGACCGGTGGCTGTCACCTGATTTTTTCCATTGGAATATCGAAGCCTATCTTCCCAAAATCACCTGCTCCCTGCTGGCACTCCAGGGGGAAAACGACGAATATGGCACGGCGGCCCAAATACAGGGAATTGCCGCAGGGGTTTCAGGTCCGGTGAAAGCAAAGCTGCTTCCCGGATGCGGTCATGTTCCCCACATCCAGGCCCGCAAGGTGGTTTTGAACGAAATGATCCGTTTCATCAATTCCCTTCTTCGCACCTTATAACTCGGGTTTCCCAAACAAAAACCCTGCTGCATTCGGAAGGGCTAAATAATAGGATCCTTCAGGGGACCCCCCCATCTGATTATTCTTTGGCTTCGGTGTCTTCCTTTGGGGCAACCAGTTTTTCCCTGGTGTTGGCAAGAGCAGGCTCTACAAAAACCAAAGGTTTGATAAAAAGCAGAAAAGGGTTGAAGTCTTGGTCGATTAGATTTTGACGGTCAATTAAGAGACGGGATAATTGCAGTCATCCTCTATGTCAAAATAATAGAGGGTGAAATTGAATTCGATGGTTTTTTCGACGCCGGATAATACTTCTTGTGCTCTGAGACTAACCTTTACGCTATATTCATATGAAACACCGCCGGCAAAGACAAAATCTAAATAATCTGAATAATTCAATGGATGATATGACGTCGAAAATTTATCCTCTAGGTCGATGATCCTAACGGCGATGGTGGTGGTGGTATCCGGCGCGATGGTCCACCCAGAAACAATCTGCTTGGTGGGGAGCGCCGGAGAATTTTCAAGGGGAGTAAATTCAACGATGTATTGGGATATTTTAACAGGGGAACCGATGATGGGATTGTCATTTGCAGACGGATACACCTGGGAAGTGAGGCTGATATTAACATTATCTGATTCATAAGATAGGGAATCACACAATTCATCATCGTTGGTATCTGTGGCGATGGCGGCGTCGGCTTCATAAATATCTTGACCTGAAGCAAAAATATATACCCGGGTAAAGTCTTGGGAATCGCCGCCCAAATCATCTCCGCCCCCGCAAGAAATGATCCACCCGCATGCCATGATAATAGAAAGAACAGATAAAACGATTTTTTTCATAATTTATTTTCCTTGTGAAGAATAATCAGTAAAATTAAATCCTTAGGAAACATTAAATTATTACTTAAAACAATATAGAGGAATGGGTATAGTGTGTCAAGAAAATAATAATACCATATATGGTAGAAAATCGGTAATTATCAATGGGCGTATCAAAGTTAAACGATATTTTTCCGCTTTCTTTAAGAAAAAAAGGGAATGGAAGTTAAAGGGACCCACTTAACTTCGTTGACCGGAAGCAGGGTGGTCTGCAAAAAATGCAGTATGTCTTAAAAAGATTATTGGGTTCCAAATGGATGAAAAACAATAAACGTAATAGTGACCCTATACGTATTTTAAAGTTGTAGCAAAAGTCTATGCATTCTGGGTATCTTCAAGTTTGCTTTTGTAGGCCGCTGTTATGGTCCGCATGAGGGTTTCCAGGTCCACCGGTTTTTTTAAATATTCAAATACCCCCAAGCGTCGGGCTTCTTGTTCATCCTTTTTCGATCCATGGGCCGTCAGCATGATGATCTGAACACCGGGGTAAACCTTTTTGGTGCGCCGGAGAACCTCCAGTCCGTCGATACCGGGCATCTTAAGATCCAGAACCATGACATCGGGAAGGTTTTCGTCCATGATCTCGAGGGCGCTCTCCCCGCTCAATGCAACATCTGATTTTAGATTTCTCATCTCGATTCGCTCAGCAAGGGTTTTTACGAATTCTTCTTCATCATCGACCAGCAACACCTTCATCTCTTTCATTATTTTCTCCTTTATATATTTGAGGGATCCGGGAGTTTTAATTCTTACTCCTTGAGTACCAGCGGAATGGATGATCTTTTTTTAAATCGGATGCTGTTTGAGTGGCTCAGGGATCGTTAGAAAGAACAGGCGCATGTCGAAATAGTATTTTTAAGGAAATTTTAAAGTTATGCAATGAACCTATTGATATTTCAAAGATAGTTTCCTGTTCTTTCTCTAAGATCCCTTGCCTCGAGTTCATGCGGTTTAAAAAAAGATTATCCATGGAGCGACTTTATTAAAAAACACCCCGACCCTTTATTTAAGTGTCTGGCACGGCGTAGAATGCAGAGGAGAACAACGGGAAATCATCGATACGGCACTAGGATTGTTCTTTTAATGTTCGGCGGGTTTCAAGGTCGCATACATCGAACATCTGACCACATCCGCCACAGATCATTTCACACGCATCGGGTTTTCGTGTTCTTCTGTGTTTCAATACTGCTCGGCATTCCGGGCACCTCAGGTCGGGTTTCTTATCTTGATTCTTTCCGTTAACGGCATCCATGACAATTTCCACCTCTTTATAAGGGATCATGCTGTGCGGCCGGCATTGGGCCATATGACATAAGATACGACACAATGATAAAATGGCAAGCGCTAGGGACAAAGCGGTTAACGGGGTGAACCTTGAGCATTTATTTTTTTTGAAATTTCCCGTAATCGGATTTTTAAAGCAAATCGGATATTGAAACCAGTTCCACCCACGGTGCTGTTTCATCCAGTTCTTGTTTGAATTTCCGGAGGGCCGTCAGCGTTGAAAGGTGGGGATGTCCGATTCCGATGGCGGCTCCGTGTTTCAGGGCGTGTTGTTTTAGGTGCACGAGCTGCCTTCGGACCGCCCGAATATCCGGGACGTGGTCCAGGAAGACATTTCTCGGTGCGGTTCTCATGTTCAGCCGTCGGGCCATTTTGTAGGCCTGTGAATGCCTGCTCGTCAAACTGTCCACAAAAAAAAGATCCTTTTTTTTGATTATTTTCAGTGCCGGTACGACCTTGGTGGAGCAGGAGGTAAATTTTGAGCCCATGTGATTGTTCACCCCCGTTGCTTGGGGAATTTGCGACAGATTTTCTGCAATGGTTTCTTCGATTTTACGATTTCCGTATGAGATGTAGACGGCACCCGGTCCCGGGTGGCTTTCGCTGCCGTAGGGTTCCATGGGCTGGTGCAGCATGACTTCATGGCCTTTTTCGGTTATTTCCTCTGCAAGATCTTTGGAATGTCGCAATTGGGGAAGTATGGAGAATGTCATCGGCATTTTCAAGGACAAAAACGCCTGGGCCCGAGGGACGCTATACCCGATGTCGTCAATGATCAAGGCGATCCTCGGGGCCTGGGTTGAAAAAGACATTCCTTGCCCTCGGGGGTGGGCCAGGGTCCAAATGGACTTTTCATTGGCTTCGGCCATGGAAAAAAAGTTCAGTCCGAACAGGGTGCCGGCGAGGTAGGTCAGGCCATTTACCAAGAAAAATCTTCGATGATTCCGCTGGGTTTCTTTTTCTTGATGGGTTCCCTTCATGATAGGTGTTGGATACAACTTATTGCGATAAAGGTCAAGGGAAAACACAACATATTGTGAATTACGAAAAAGGTTCAAATTCAAAACCTTGGAGGGTGTTTGCCGAAGAAAGGATTTTTGAACCCAACCGGGTAGGGTGTATTTCGTGGCCCGGCCGGGCATTCGGTCCGACGGTTCAGGGCAAACGCATTTGAATCCCTATAGAGAGAAAACGCTCCACGACGGCGCATATCTCTTTCCAACCGACTGAAACTTGTGCCTAAGCACCCGTAAGCCCAAGCCGTGCCGGAGTTACAAAGAAGAGTTCATCAATAAAATATTCGATGGATGTTTTAAATACTAATTTTATTCGGCTCGGTCTAACGCGTGCTAAAGCCCTTCAAACAGCCAGTCGGTTTCCAAGAGAAATACGCCGTCGCTTCGCTGTGCCGAAATCAAATGCGTTCAACCTGTCCGGTGGCTGGTTCAGTCTTTACAATAAAGTTACGGGGTGATATACACGCGGTTGCTTTTACCCGGGTTTAAGATGGATACACCCCGACAAGCGATTCATATTCCCCCTAAATGAACGTAAACAAAAGGGGAAGAATGTTAGATCTGTTAAATAAGGGAATCGTTAAAATCGATGTTCTATCGCATTGACAATTTTGTCATCCGCTCCCCTTGGAGCTTCAGAAAGCCCAAAGCGGGGGAGGACTGCCTGGTCCTGAAATCCGGCCGATCGTTCCCTCCGACACATCCCTCCACCCGGGCAGCGCTGACCCTTTTAAACCGGTTACCGATTAAAAAAGAAGCCAAAATCCTGGACATCGGATGCGGATCAGGCATCCTCGGGCTTTCAGCGGCCCTTAAAAATAAAGGCCGTGTACTGGGATGCGACATCTGTCCAAGGGCCATACAGGCCACTGAACACAATGTGCGCCTGAACCGGATGGAAGACAGGTTCCATTTTTTTCAGGGATCGACGGAAGCAGTGACCGGACCATTCGACTTGATTCTTGCCAACCTCCATGCCGTCATTCATAGGGAATTGTTCGATCACTATCGGCGTCTGTTACCCCGTGAGGGAGATTTGCTCGTGGTGTCCGGTTTCTTCGACGTTCATGCCGGGGAGGTACAGAAGGCGCTGACCCAGCGGGGGTTTAAAGTCATAGAAAGGGTGCAGGTGTATGCTTCTGCCCCGGTGCTGGCAGAAGCACTTTCTGACACTTGGGTGGGATTTGGCTTCAAAAGGGTTGCAGGCCTCCCATGACGGACAAGGTCTAACCCTAATTGATCGCAAACAAACTGGGAAAATATTAGATGTTGACGATCTGTGTCTTTATGGAATTGCCCCGGATGTGAAGCAAGGCGAGGGACGCTGGAAAATTACGGCGCGGCTGTGCGGCACTGCCGGGGTTCAAAAAGAGCACGCCCCTATTTTCAGCAACAGAAGGACAGTGTAAATGGCCATGGATGACGGCGTCAAAGCCCGACTCCGAAGGGGCAATATCGAGTCTGTGAATATCGTGAATGACATACAGGAGAACATCAGCGACTTCGACGGCCTCTGTTTCGGGGAGTTCCCTTAGAGAATCGCCCCCGTCCATGTTGCCCCGGACCGCCACCACCGGAGCGATGGATTGAAGTTTGTCAAGAACCTCGTTGTTGCCGACGTCTCCGGCATGAATGATGAGGTCGACGCCTTTAAGGGCCTTGACGGCGGTTGTGGGAAGAAGACCATGGGTGTCTGAAATAACCCCTACGACAACATTCCCCTTGTTTTCGAAATTGACCGGCATGAGCGCCTTTGCCACCCGGCATGTGTAATCGTGAGGCCAGGTGATTCCAGATAAAGATTTGATCCAACCACAGGGATCGACAGGGTCTAATCTGAAGGTTCAATAAAATTCCCTTTTTCATCCATATACTCTTCTTCGACGAGCTGACGTTCAACGTTTTTTATTATATCCATAAGAATATCTTTGCTCCATTGTTCACCGATGGCCATACCTTCCTGGACAAGAACCGGCTGAAGCGATAAAATTTTTTTTCCGACGGGACTTTCATGGAATTCTATTAATGCGAGTATTTCCGGGTGGGTAAAATATTTGTCGTACAGGGGCACAAATCGATCGAAAAACCCCCCCGGAGCCCAGAGGTTCAATCGAATTTCTTCCATGCACTTTTCTTTTATTATGGAAACGAGATCCGGCGGCAACCCCGGATACTTTTCACGGGTTAAGGACAGGTATTGCGAAAGTGTATATTGGGACAACATATTCACCTGTGCGGTCATCCCCGATATCTTTATGAGTCTGTAAATGTCTTCTTTTTTAGCCGGATCGATGAGGGAAGGGGCTCCATACACCTTCGGGATGAAAAGAAACAGTGAAACCATCCATAGGGCGGAGAGAAAGCCATATTTTTTTATTCTTTGCACCGAATCTTTTCCTTTTTCTCTGAGGGCTCCAAATCTGCCTGCCCGTTGACATGCTTGCCCATTCCCTCCACCGTGTCAAGGGGTTATTGGCTCTTCTCCTTATCCGGAGGCACGGGCGTTTGATTCAGAAACACAGGCTCGATTATTTTGACCGGAAGATGGAGCGTCCGTTTCATAATTCCCAACAGCCCAGAACCCACAGCTGTGGGTGAGACCGGCGTTACCTGTGGATTGTTCAGATCTCCCGATATTCGAACCGGAATGGAGATCAAGGAACCCCCGAGGATATAGTTCACCCCCGGCAGATAGTTGACGAAAAAATCGACGGTTTTTAAAGGTGCCACCAAGGCTGTAATATCCAATTTTTTGTTGAAATAGTCAACATATCCATGACAGACGATCCCCATGGACATCCCGTCGATGACCATTTCGGTTAAATTTAGAACGCTATTTTGAACGTCTCCTTTGATTTGGATGGAATGGTAGCCAAACCCTTCTGCAGAAAGATCCGGCATCTTCCCCTTAAACATTTCAGTGAACTGGACAAGATTGGAGATATCTATCAGCACGCTGTAAAATCGGCCCGCGTAGACCCGGCCTTCGGTGGCATCTAATTCTATATGTCCTTCTATGGATTGAATCAGTTGTTCATTCTGTCCCTGGGCCGTCAGTTCTCCATCAAGATTGAAGTTGCCCTCCACATTTGCGGCCTTGTCCAGCAAGCAGGAAATGAGGGATTTGAGTTTTTGTTCCCGTGCAGACGGTTTCACATGGACGCCGATCTCCCCGGGCGATATTTTCAACGTACCGGGGGTGGACAGGGTGCATAACCTCGCATTTTTGAGGGCAACATCTGCAGACCGTTCGTTGAAGGTGATGTCGGCCTGGAAGGGGTTCCAGGTAAACCCCTTATAGGTCAGGTGTTCTGTTTTTAGTTTCAATACACCGCGTATGGGGTTTGTCCAGACTTTTTCGCCCGCCGGATCGGAATTTTTTTTACGGTATTTATCCATGGCCTGGCCGAGTTTGTCCAGATCTAATGCTTGGGAGTAGAGTTCCATATCCACGTCGGGCTCATGGGCCGACAAATTCACATTTCCTTTGAGCTCAAACGGGTTGTCCGCCCACGAGAGCCTCGCGGATTCAACCTGAAGGTGATCGTTTATGGTTTTAAGAGAAAGGTCGTTGACCATCAAGGGCGATGCGGATGTCCCTGGAAAGAGAAGATTGGTTGCCTGAACGTGTCCCTGTAAGGTGGAATTAAGGGGTCGATCCAGAAGCACCCGGGCCTGGAAATTTCCGTTGATCCAACCCTTTAGAATTTGATTTTCCGTGACGATGCCATCCAGAGTCGATTTATGTAAATTCCCGGCAAAGAAAATGTCCGCCATCCGGTTTTTTTGAACCAATTTTAGGGTTGCCCGGTCGTCTTGGTTCTGGATAACGAGGGTTTTAATGTCCAATTCATGGGGATTTGCATGAATATCCGTTGAAACCTTGATGTTTGGGTGGAATACCAGGTCTCCTGAAAAACCGGTTTCAAGAGCATGGTTCCAGGTCAGATGCGCCCTGGAAACCGATATGGGTGGTTTCAAGTGGAGATAGGTGGGCAGTTTTAAAAGACCTGATATCCATCGGACCGAATCCGGCCCAAGGTCTCCTTGAAACTTGAGATCCGCCTGGCTTAAATTCTTCAGGTAATTCTTTAAATCCCCCGACACCTTCATTGATGCGTCCAGGAGGCGGGCATGAGAATCGGAAATTGAAATATTCTCGGCAGTCGAGTTGAAAAATCCTTTGGTGACTTCCAATACCCCTGGAAACAGGGATGAATTTAAAGCCAAATTCCGGGCCTCACCTGAAATTTGGAATTGATAATCTTCCGGTTCAAAAAGCTTGCCCTGATATTGTATGGAAGACACTGCAATGACACCGTGGACACCCTCCAGGTCATAGAGGTTCTCGGAGATTATTTTAGAGGATTTCAGCCATGGGTATATCTCCGTTAAATCGATGACTGCTTTTCCGGAGGTAATTTTCAGTTCCGGTGCTTGATCCCAGGATGTCTGACTCGAAAGCGCCGTAAACGAAGATTTCCCCATTTTTCCGCTCAGGTTATTTACGCCGGTGGTGATTCCTTTGTAAAAATATTGACCGCTGTCAATTTTCAATGGATGCGGCAATCGCCGGTAATTTGCAGACAGGTTAAATTGAGATACTTCCACCCTTGCATCTATGGAATCGATGCTGTCTCCAAGATAGAGTCTTCCCCTGGCCCTTCCTTTAGGATTCTCTACCAAGGCCAATTCCCTGAGAAAGGCGTCGTTTTTCACCACGCGATTCAAAATCGGAGGGAGCTGTGCCAGGTCTGCATCCACCGTTATATCGAGATTAAAAAGAGCATCTTTGTCTTTAAGGCCCAACTTCAAACTTCCATCGAGACATTGGGAGGACGCCAGTTGTGCTTTAAGATTTACACCGTTTAAGACACCTTCGGAAATCGTTACATTCCCCTCGACGCCCTCCAGATCCAGGGCCACGCCGGGAACAAAAATCCTGCCGTCCAGAATGCCGCCGTCAAGGGTCATGTTCTTCAGCGATCCCAAATCCGCCAGAGAACTTGCATGGTTGGTATAATTGATGGCGGGAACTTTGCCGCCTTTAATGATCTTAAAAATATCCTGCACAACGGGGCTTTTTCCAAACAGCTCCAGGGCGACCTCCCGGGTGGACGGAACGTCTACGTTGGTGCCCGTAATCTTTAGATCGATTTTACCTGGGGCCGACGAAGACCACGGCGAGAAATCCAATCTCCCCGTTACATCCAGCTTCGGGTCGCCGAGGTTGAGTTCGTCGAGGCTGAAGATTAATTTATTTTCATTCAGATCGACGCCGCCTTTGAACCGTTTGATTTTCAGGGCGCACTCATTTTCCCCCGGATGTATTGCCAGATCGAAGGCGGAACAATTCAAGTCTCCCTGGATGGATTTTAGGCGGTCTGTTTTGAAATTGATATTCAGATTCACCGGGGAGGCGTGGACTTCATGATGGAGAAGTGAGGTAAGACGTTGGCTTAAAAATTGAGAATGGATCTGGGTTAACCTGATGCTGCCGCGGCTTTTGAA
>JAHECI010000416.1 GCA_024641825.1 Desulfobacterales bacterium
TCGATTTTTTAAAGGAAAACACGGTGTGCAATATCCTTTACTTTGAAGGAAGACCCATCGGTATATCCCTGCCCATTTTTGTAAATTTAAAGATTGTCCAATCCGATCCCTGGGCCAAAGGAGATACGGCGTCCGGAGACACAAAGCCTGCGACACTTGAAACCGGCTATGTCCTTCAAGTTCCCCCCTTTGTGGACGAGGGAGAGCTGGTTCGAATCGACACCCGAACCGGGGAATATGTAGAGCGTGTGAAGACGTGAGAGGAGAAGAGGGTCCAAGGGTTTGACAAATCAAGGTGGCCCCGATGGCGGGATCTACGAAGGGCCTTGCCTGTCTAAAATCCCAAATTCCAAGCACCCCGCCATAAAGAAGGCGGGCAGGCAAATTCCAAATAACTAATTCAAAACCGGTTCAACGCGCAGCGTAGGTGCTTGCGCCGCGTGAGCGATTATTTGTTTTGTTTGGGATTTTGAATTTCGGTCATTGTTATTTGTTTGTTTTTTGGGATTTGCTATTTGGAATTTCAATAAGTCAATGAACTTTCAATAAAGCAAATCCCCTCTGGGGATAACCAAAGCCTGGTCCTCTGGGCCAGGATTCTTTATTTCTGCCGAATCGGTTGTCCCCATTTTTCGGAAAAAACGATCTTCTCCAATGGTTTTCTTTTTCTTTTCCTGGAAGATTCATCTTTGGAATACCCCACGGCCAACAACGCCGAAACCTTGATTTTATTGGGGATATTTAGGATTTTTTTGAGGGTGCTTTCATCGAACCATCCGATCCAGCAGGTTCCAAGCCCGAGTTCGGTGGCTTTTAATACCATGTGCTCCATGGCGATTCCGAGATCGATCTGATAATATTCAATGCCGGTGACGCCGGCGCCGATACGGTTGGCGATGACATCCAGCTGGGAACATCCCACAAAAACGAGGGGCGCCTGTTCCAGCCAACGGTTCGGAATAACAGGGCGCATGGCGTCATGACATATTTTTCGAATAATTTCAGGTCGGGTTACGGTTATAAAACGCCAGGTCTGGCTGTTGCAGGCAGACGGGGCAAGTCGTGCGGCTTCCAGAATAGACAGGACATCGTCGTCCTTCACAGGTCTTGAATCGAAGGATCTTGTGGATCTGCGCAGTCTAAGTATTTCATCGAATTTCATACCTGCTCTTTGATCCTGTATTTACTGATTCTGTTTCCATCCATCTCTTCCACGGTGATGACATACGTGTCGATGGTTATTTTTTCCTTTTCCGTGGGGATTCGTCCAATGGTATTCAAGACATATCCGGAAAAGGTGTCGTAATCTTTAGAATCAGGAATTTTCATCCCTACGGTCTCGTTGACTTCGTCGATATCGGACTTCCCGAGAACCATCCATTCTTTGTCTTTGTGCGGGACAATGTGGGGTTCTTCCCGGTCGCTTTCATCGCTGATTTCCCCCACGATCTCTTCCAATGCATCTTCAAGGGTGATCAATCCGGATACGCCGCCATGTTCATCCACAACGATGGCCATATGATGCTTTCTTTTTTTGAATTGTTTAAGCAGTCTGTCGAGTTTTTTATTTTCCGGAACAAAATAAGGTTGGGTCATGATTATCCGGACATCGACGGGATCATCTGACGATACATTGTGCAAAAAGAGGTCTTTTATGTTGACGATGCCGATGACATGGTCGATATTATCCTTGATGACCGGAATCCTTGTAAAACCCGACTTGACGAGATCTTCTAAATTCAAAGGTTCATCGCAGTCAATCACGAACATGTCACCTCTGGGTGTCATTATTTCCGAAGCGTTGGTGTCATCGAACTCAAAAATTTTGTGAATCAGTTCCTTCTCTTCTTCTTTAATTTCTCCTTCTTCTTCAACGACTTCAACAAAGGTCATCAATTCTTCTTCGGTGACGGTGGGTGTTTTTTTGATTTTTCCGGTGAGTTTGGGAATAAAAATAAGGAATTTAATCAGCGGATAACACAGAATCGACAGCCAATAAATGGGATAAATGGTCACCCTTGAAATTAAGACATTGTTCCGTGTGGCCACGGATTTCGGCAACACTTCGCCAAAAACCAGAATCAGAAACGTCATGATGCCGGTGGCAAGACCCACTGCATAATTCGGGAACATATCGATGGTTATGGACGTTGCCAGGGCTGCAGCGCCGATATTTACGACATTGTTTCCGATGAGGACGGTTGAGAGGAGCCTGTGGGGGTCCTCCTTCATCCGTTTAATGAGGTCGTAGGACTTGCTTTTAGTTTTTGCCAGATGTCTGGCCTTTGTTCGACTCAAGGAAAATAGCGCGGTTTCAGCTGAAGAGAAAAAACCGGACAGTAAAAGCAAAACAATCAACACGAGAACTTGATTAAACATAATAAAAATAAACCTTAGACTCCTTTAGCTTTTTATTTGGTTGTTAAGAAACATGGTTCTCCCCCGCAATGCGGGATCTTCGAAGGGCCTTGCCAGCAAAAGCAGGAAGTATGAAAGTGACTAAAGTTTGAAGTGAACTAAAGTGAGCTAAAGTTGATGGTTGTGCCCTTGGCACGATCAATTTAATTAAAAAATGATTTGCGCTGAAAACGCTTTCCTCAATTTTAGGCATTTTAGGCACTATAACTCTATTGAAAAATAAAGGGTAACCCCAAGCCGGGAATCTGGACCCGGATATTTACTAAATATAAACAATGGCTCATTTCTCTTGCAAAGGGAATTCCATCATGCAATATGGCACTGTAATTAGTTTCCATCCCTAAATGGCCCTTTTTGCCCGGATCTGCGTTCTCCGCGGGTTTTCGGCTGCGGCATACAGGAAGTATGCCGCAGCCGAAAACCCTTGTGCGGCCTTGATCCAGATAAAAATTGCTCATTTATGAATTGGAAA
>JAHECI010000417.1 GCA_024641825.1 Desulfobacterales bacterium
CCTTCGTAAACGCTTTCTTCATAATGGACCCCTTCGAGTTCACCGGTCCCTTTTTTAATGGCCCGCTCCATGTTGTCTTTGGGCATGTTTTCGTTTTTTGCTGCCTGGATGGCGGTCCGCAGTCTGGGGTTTGCAGCGGGATCTCCACCGCCCATGCGTGCCGCCACTGTAATTTCTTTGATGAGCTTGCTGAAAATCTTACCCCGTTTGGCGTCTGTCGCCCCTTTTTTGTGTTTTATGGAAGACCACTTGCTGTGTCCTGACATATCTTCCTCCTATCCTTTCCGTAAAGTTGAACGCTTTGAGACACGGTATTTTCAAAAAAAGGCCGTGTTATTTTTTTCCGAATCCAATAATATAAATTTCCTTGCTGACCTTTCGGGTGCTTTGGGGTTTAAAAATCTTGTGCCTGTTAAAAACAGCTTTGACCGAATCTGAAAATTCCTTGAAATCTTCTCCCTGAAATATCTTGCAGACAAACGATCCACCGGTTTTCAGGGTGGATTGAGCCACGGTGAGTGCCATTTGGCACAGGTTGTAAGACCGGGTGCTGTCCACGAATCGGTTGCCGGTGGTGGACGGGGCCATGTCGCTCATAACCACATCAACGTCTTGACCCAGGGAACTGAAAAACCCATCGTCCATGGAGAGAATGTCGCCGGTAAATATTTTTACATGGGGCGGGACCTGGATCTTAACGGGCACAAGATCGATCCCGATCACGTGTCCCGTGTTTCCGGTCAAATCGGCTGCATAAAGCAGCCATGACCCCGGTGCACAGCCCAGGTCCAGAATTTTATTTCCCTTTTTTATGAGACTGTATTTTTTCTGTATTTCTTTGAGTTTATATACAGATCTGGCCGGGAACCGCTCCTTTTTTGCCCGTTGGGAATAGTGATCCTCCCACGGGTTATGTTTTCCTCCAGATCGTTTCATTTCAAAACTTGGTGCATGTTCGGTGAATTCGGTTTAGAACAGATTTTCCATGGCTTCCGATACGGTTTTTACGCCGATGAGTTCTATCCCTTTTATTTTCGTCATTCGTTTCAGATTGCTTTGGGGCACAAGACACCTATTAAACCCCATTTTCTTTGCTTCGGCAACCCTAATTTCAACATGGCCGATGCCTCTGATTTCGCCGGTGAGACCGACTTCACCGAACATGACGGTCCCTTTGTGGATGGGCCGGTCCAAAAAGCTCGAAGCAATGGCAGATACAATCCCCAAGTCAACGGCAGGTTCATCGATTTTGACGCCGCCGGCCACATTGATAAAGATATCGTGTCCCATGAGATGGAGCCCCAGTTTTTTTTCCATCACCGCCACCAGCAACGCCACCCGGTTTTGATCGATGCCCAGGATGGTTCTCCGGGGATTGCCGAAGCTGGTACTGCTTGCTAGGGCCTGCAGTTCAACGAGAATCGGCCGTGTTCCCTCCATGCTGGCCGTCACCACCGACCCGGGGGCGTTTTCAGGGCGTTCGGACAGAAACACCGCCGAAGGGTTGGCCACCTCATTGAGGCCCGACTCATTCATTTCAAACACGCCGATTTCATTGGTCGACCCGAATCGGTTCTTGACCGTCCTCAGAATTCTGAATACGTGGTTCCGGTCACCTTCAAAGTAAAGAACCGTATCCACCATATGTTCCAGAAGCCGGGGGCCGGCAATGGCACCGTCCTTGGTGACATGTCCCACCAGAAATATGGGCGTCCCGGTCTTTTTGGCCATGAGCATCAGCTGCATGGCGGATTCCCGAACCTGGGAAACGCTTCCGGGAGCGGAAGTCAGTTCCGGGCTGTACATGGTCTGGATGGAATCGATCACCATCACATCCGGCTGAACCGATTCCGCCATCCGGAGGATCGATTCCATGTCGTTTTCCGAGACCACCAACAATCCAGAGGAAACTGCGGAAAGCCTTTGGCTGCGCATTCTCATCTGGCGGACCGATTCTTCACCGGAAACATACAATACTTTGCGACCGTTTTCCGCAATACCGTACAGGGCCTGAAGCATGAGGGTCGATTTGCCGATTCCCGGATCTCCGCCGATGAGGATAAGGGTTCCGGGGACCAGACCGCCGCCCAGGACCCGGTCGAATTCTCCGATTCCGGTTAAAAAACGATCTTCCGGGTCCAGTTCAACGGCGTCGATGGGGACCGGTTTCGGCGGTGACGCCGATAAAATCCCTGGGCCCCGCCGGCCGGATTTGCCGGACTGGATTTCTTCCACAAACGACTGCCATTCCCCGCAATCCGGGCATTTGCCCATCCATTTGGGGGTTTGATATCCGCATGCCTGACATGAAAATACTGTTTTTGACGTTTTTTTCATTGTCCTGATCTAACTTGCCTGAATTGTTGGGTGGCTCAACACCGGGTGCACCCTTGCCGCGTTTTATAAAATCGTCTAAACGGTTTCTATTCATTGACAATGGAATTCATACCATGTCATTTAAATCGGATCAAGCCGTGTCCTGTTTAACCGGTCCATAACCCTATGATTGATTACCACTTACATACCCTGTTTTGCAACCATGCTTCGGGCAGTATGGAGCAATATATCCGAAGTGCCGCCGAGTTGGGGCTCGAGGAGATCTGTTTTCTGGATCACCTGACCGTCCAGCCTGCGGAAAAAGGTCTTTCCATGTCGGTGAAAGAAATTCCTTACTATTTTCAGGCCGTCCGGGTGTTAAAGCAAAAATATAGGCACACACTCCGCATAAAGGTCGGTCTTGAAATCGATTTTAACCCGGATTATACCGGCCTTTTCCAGGAAGTTGCCGGGACCTATGCATTTGATGTTATTGCAACCGGGCTGCATTTTCCGGGGGGAATGGACGTGGTGAGCCGCCGTTCGGCGTGGGGTTTCGGAGAAAA
>JAHECI010000418.1 GCA_024641825.1 Desulfobacterales bacterium
CCACAGGATCTTCGGGACCACAGCGAAAATGAGTTTGTTCGACGCTTTTTTAACCGGCAGGGAGAATCCGATACCCCTGAGGAAAAAGTTTTATCCTAATTGATTGCAAACAAAATTGAAAAGATATTATAAAGAAATCTCGAAAATTAATAAAGAATCCGGGCCCAAAGGACCAATCTTTGTTTTGCCCCTGAAAGGGGCTGTTTTACTCAAAACAGTACAAGTTAAAAGTGCCTAAAGTGATCTAAAGTGCCTAAAGTTGTGGAGTCGCTTCGCTCCGCTGATTTTATATAATTGATAGAATTCCTTAACTTTAGCTCACTTTAAACTTTAGTTCACTTCAAACTCTTGCAGCGATTCTTCAGGCAGAGCCGAAGAACTCTGACCTGGCCCAAAGGACCAGATTTTTCATGACAAAATGAATCTTTGATCGAGAAGAGATATGAGTGCTCAAGCCAATTATTTTAAAATCGGATTGTTTGTCGTCGCGGCATCGATCATCGGTGTGGTTTCGATCATCGTATTAGGAGCGGGATCGTTTTTTCAAAAAAAGGTTCTTATCGAAACCTACTTTGTAGAATCGGTGCAAGGCCTGGAAGAAGGCGCGCCGCTCAAATTTCGCGGTGTTCGTATCGGTAGAGTTTCGGAAATTACCCTGGTGGGTAAGGCGTACCTTACCGAACGAGCATATGTCCTGATTCGAGCGACTCTGTTTCCGGAAACTTTCAGGGTGATGTGCACGCCGATAAACGGAACCGATCTGAGCAAGAAAACCGAAAAGGAAATCGAAAAGGGGTTGCGGATTCGACTGAGCTTTCAGGGATTAACCGGCGCCGCTCATCTCGAAATGGATTACATGGACCCGAGATCCAATCCTCCTTTGAAGATCGATTGGAAACCCAAGTATTGTTATATCCCCTCCGCATCCAGCACCATCAGACGCCTCAGCGATGCTGTGGATAAAATTTTGAAGAATTTTGAAAGCATAGATCTCAAAAACATTGGTGAAAACCTCAATACCTCTCTTAAGGATTTAAATCGGGCTTTGTCCCGGGCGAACCTGGGAAAGGTCGGCGAACAGGCGGAAACCTTGCTTTCGGAACTCAGAGAAACGAACCGGCGGGTTGCCAATCTTTTTAAAGATCCAAAAATAGATACGCTATTGCCCGATGCAGCGGCAACCATGGCTGCCGCACGTCGAATCGTGGAAGACACAGAGAAGCCCATGTCGCAATTGCTGGACGCCTTCAAAAAAGTTTCGGCCGGCGTAGAAAAGCTTTCAACCCAATTGGATTCCATTACCAATGATACCACGGAAAGCGTCGTTCACTTAAAAAGGATGTTGCGACAGTTGGACAACCTTATTTCCGATGAGCAGCCTGATATCGAAACAGCTGTTGAAAATATACGGCGTATTTCCGAAAACCTCATGGAAATCACCGAAAACGCAAAAAAATATCCTTCTCAAGTGCTGTTCGGCGAGCCGCCGCCGCATCCAAAAACCGGAGAAAGATAATGACAAAAAAAACGCTGATGATTTTCTTTATCGGACTTTTGGCCCTGCCCTTTTTATTGACGGGATGTTTCAACTTGAACAAAAGTTTCCCTGAAAAACGCTTCTTTGTTCTGAGCGTTAAAAGGAGCGAGGGACTTTCATTGTCACCATCGGATGCGGTCCTGAGAATCCGCAGATTCCGGGTTTCCCCGGGGTTCGAAAGCAAAGGTTTTGTTTACCGTAAAGGGAATTTGAATTATGCATCGGATTTTTATAACGAATTTTTCATTTCACCGGCCTCGATGATCGCCGAAGAAGTGGATAAATGGCTCAAAGGATCAGGCCTGTTTAAATATGTTACAAGTTCCCCAAGCCCTGTTGAACCGACCGTGGAACTGGAAGGTGTGATCAGCGCCCTTTATGGAGATTACAGAGAAACCGAAGTCCCCAAGGCCGTTCTGGAAATACAGTTTTTCCTCGTTCGAAATGCATCTTCCCGACCGGTCATCGTTTTTCAAAAGACATATCACGAAGAATCCCTTATAAAAGGAAATTCTCCCGATACTTTGGTGGAAGGCTGGAACCTGGCTCTAGAACACATCCTTACTAAATTTGAAACGAACTTAAAAAGCCTTGATTTAAAAGAAGGAAAAACGTCATGAAAAAACAGAAGGCGCATCAAGACAACCCCGTCCGAATACTCCTGATCCCGGGCAGATTCTTGGCCGCCCGGGTCATTATCGCTGTCTTGCTGGTGATGGGGTCATCGGAGTCCTTTTCGGCAATGAATGCTGAAACACATTTCGGATCTTTTTCGCGTCTGGTTAAAATCGCCAATCCATCGGTGGTCAATATCAGTACTGTCAAGACCATCAAAGAGGAACGAGAAGGTCAGACCCCTTTCGGTCCGAACGATCCGATGAGAGATTTCTTTGAACGTTACTTTGGGGGTCAGATACCCAAAAAATATAAACAGACGAATCTGGGCACCGGTTTTATCATCGACCAAAAAGGGTTTATCTTGACCAACAACCATGTGGTTGAACAGACGGATGAGATCAGGGTTCGTACGGCAGATGGTAAAGAATTCGCCGCCAAAATCGTAGGGCGCGACCCCATGACAGATCTGGCGCTTATCCGTATCAAATCGGACACGCCTTTCATCCCGCTTATCCTGGGCGATTCCAATCGGGTGGAGGTTGGCGACTGGGTGGTTGCCATCGGCAATCCATTTGGTCTGGGGAATACGGTGACGGCGGGAATCGTCAGTGCCAAATACCGACAGATCGGCGCCGGCGCTTACGACAATTTTATTCAAACCGATACCCCCATCAATCTGGGTAACAGCGGCGGTCCTCTTTTGAACACCGACGGTGAGGTTA
>JAHECI010000004.1:0-33935 GCA_024641825.1 Desulfobacterales bacterium
ATCTGAATGTCGGTTTTTGTTTTTAGTTCCTTTTTTTTAAGGGCCATTCGCACACTGTCGAGGATTCCATTGATAAAGGCACCCGACAATTCGGTGCCGAATTTCTTTCCCACGTCAATGGCCTCGTTGATGGATACTTTGGGTGGAATGTCTTGACAATAAAGGAGTTCATACACGGCGATTCTAATAATATTTCTGTCCACGCAGGACATTCGGCTTATTTTCCAGTTGTCGGAAAATTTTTCGATGATCGAATCGATTTCGGATTTTTCATGGACAACGCCGTTGACAAGCTTGAGAAAAAAAGGGCGGGCCTTTTTTGAAGGGTTAAAATTGATGCAGAATCGTTCCAGCAAATCATTGGAGTCATTCTGGCTCATATCAATATAAAAGAGCGCCTGCATAGCAAGTTCTCGGGACTTGCGACGGTTTCCCATGGTTAAGCCTGGTCGACGACCTCAATCAAGTTTGCCATTTCTATGGCGGTTATTGCCGCACTCCATCCCTTATTGCCGGCTTTTGTTCCGGCACGTTCGATGGCCTGTTCGATGGTATCGGTGGTTACAATGCCAAAGATGACCGGAACTTCAGATTCCAGACTCACCATGGCGATTCCTTTGGAGACTTCGGCGCTGACATAATCAAAATGTGATGTTGCACCTCTGATGACAGCTCCCAGACAGATAATCGCATGGTATCGATTTGCTGCAGCCAACTTTTTGGCCATCAATGGTATTTCAAAGGCACCGGGGACCTTCACGACCTCGATATCTTCGTCTCTGGCACCGGAGCGTAACAGTCCATCCAAAGCACCTTCAAGAAGCCTTTCGGTGATAAAGTTATTAAAACGGCTTACAACAAGCCCAAATTTTTTGCCCTCAGCCAGGAGCTTGGCTTCGATAATTTTTGGCATTTGAGTTCCTCCCGATGTTATTGAAAGATACCATCTGTCAACGTCAACACAATTTTACGGCACGGTATCGACATTTAACAGGTGTCCCATCTTAAGTTTTTTGCATTCCAGATAATGCCGATTGTATTCATTGGGTTCGGTCTCGATCTCAATTTGCTCGGTTATACTGAGCCCATATCCTTGAAGGCCGACCATCTTCTTGGGATTGTTGGTGAGAAGCCGCATCTTTTTAACACCGAGGTCCACCAGAATCTGGGCGCCAATCCCGTAGTTTCTCAGATCCGGCTTGAATCCGAGTCTTTCATTGGCCTCAACCGTATCCAGACCCTGATCCTGGAGTGCATAGGCCTTAATCTTGTTAACAAGACCGATGCCGCGTCCTTCCTGGCGGATATAGAGGAGTACGCCGGCGTTTTCCTGGTCGATCATTTCCATGGCCGTCTGCAGCTGATCCCCACAGTCACAACGAAGGGAAGCGAAAATATCTCCGGTGAGGCACTCTGAGTGGACTCTCACAAGGACGGGTTTCTCCGGATCAATCTGCCCCTTAACCATGGCGATATGCAACAAATCATCCACAGCATTTTCATAGATAATTGCTTTGAATTCTCCTGCAATGGATGTGGGAATAACCGTTTCTGCAACCCTTTTCACGAATGACTCGGTACGCATACGGTATGCAATAAGGTCCGCGATGGTGCAGATGCCGATGCCGTGCTTTTCGCTGAACTTTTCAAGGGCCGGCATCCGGGCCATGGTGCCGTCTTCATCCATGATTTCACAAATCACGCCAGAGGGTTTTAGGCCGGCAAGACGTGCGAGATCTATGGAGCCTTCTGTCTGGCCGGCTCGCACGATAACCCCCCCGTTCCTGCCCCTCAGCGGGAATACATGTCCGGGCCTCACAAGATCCCGGGGCTCGGCATCGTCTGCTACGGCGGTAAGAATCGTGGTGGCGCGGTCCGCAGCGGAAATGCCGGTTGTTACACCGCACCGTGCTTCGATGGACACCGTAAAACCGGTCTGATATTTAGAGGTATTGTGTTCAACCATCAGCGGCAGGTTAAGAGAATCGATCTTTTTTCCGGTCATGGACAGACAGATAAGTCCCCTTCCGTATTTGGCCATGAAATTAATGGCTTCCGGTGTCACGGCTTCAGCCGCCATGGTAAGGTCGCCCTCGTTTTCACGGTCTTCGTCGTCAACGAGAATGACCATGCGTCCGGCAGATATTTCTTTAATTGCTTCTTCGGTGGATAATAGTGACATTTTTATTTAGTTTCTCCGTTATTTTCTTGCTTACGATAAATTGTAAAAGTTTCGAAACCCCAAATTAAATAAAACCGGTTTTGGCCAGAAACTGCATGTCCACCGACTTTCCGGTCTCTTTCGAGTTGTCGACGTCATGACTTCGGCGAACAAATCGTTCAACATACTTTCCGATCATGTCTGTTTCTATGTTGACAAGATCTCCGGCGGTTATAAAGCTCAAGGTCGTCAATTCGGCAGTATGCGGTATGATACTTACATCAAAACCATTTCGGCCGCAGTTGTTGATGGTGAGGCTGATGCCATCCACGGCGACCGAGCCCTTTTTTATCATATAATAGGACAGGGTTTCGGGTACTTCAATGGTAATAATTATGGCGTTTCCGATTTTTTCTTTAAGTTTTACGGTTCCAATTCCATCGATATGCCCTGAAACAAGATGGCCGTCAAGACGATCGGACAGTCGAAGGGCGCGCTCAAGGTTGACGCGAGCTCCGATCTTTGCCCGGCCAAAGGTCGTCCTTGCCAGGGTCTCCGGTGACATATCCACCTGAAACCGTAAGCCCTTGATCATAACCACGGTCAAACAGGCGCCGTTAACTGAAATACTGTCTCCGATTTTGGTCTGATCAAGATCGAAGTCCGCATCGACGCTTAAGCGTTTACCCGGACCCGTCGACCGTATTTCACGGATGGTGCCGAGACCTTCTATGATTCCGGTAAACATAATTCAAAAAATGGCCTATTGGAAATTGTCAATGGTTCAATCTTGGATCCCGTCCGGTTTCGGTGTATCCGCCGGGATTGAATTATGGTCAATATACCCTTGGATCATAATATCGTCACCGAATCGTCTGACATGAATATCCTTAACCGGAATACAGCGATCCATTGTATCCGCCCCCGGTCCTTTGCAAATGGGAATGCCGTCATCTCCTCCCAGAATTTTAGGTGCGAAGAAAAATATAATTTTTTCAACGATGCCTGCAGATAGCGCAGATGCAACCACCCGGCTGCCGCCTTCGATAAGAAGGCTGGTTATTCCAAAGGACCCCAAGCGGTCCATGAGGCGGTCAAGGTCGATCCTCCCATCTTTTAAAGGAGATTCGATAATTCTGGCGCCTGTCTTTTCTATTCGGGCCTTTTTATCGTTTGAAACCGAAGGCCCGGTGACCAGTATCGTATCAGAATCCGAATGAAGCCGCAAGAGTTTAGCCGCTTCGGAAATTCGAAGATGGGTGTCGAGAATAATTCTTGTGGGATCCAGACTTTTGAAATCTTTTGGACGACTTACCAGCCGGGTGGTCAAACTGGGATTGTCTTTTTCTACCGTGTTGATGCCCACCATAATGGCATCGACAGCATGGCGGAGGCGGTGGACGAACTCCCTGGCCGCTTCACCGGTAACCCACTTGGAATCACCGCTTTTTGTTGCGATGCGCCCGTCAAGGGTCGCTGCGCATTTTAGGATCGTAAAGGGTCTTTTTGTTCGGGTGAATTTAATAAAAAATTCATTAAGTCTTTTTGCGTGGTCTTCACAAATGCCCACCGTGGTTTTGATGCCGCGATTTTTTAAATATTCTAAGCCGCCACCTTTCACATCGGGATTGGGGTCTTTCATGGCAGCAACCACATGCCGAATCCCGGCACCAATTATCTTTTCGGTGCAGGGGGGCGTACGCCCGGTATGGTTACAAGGCTCCAGGGTGACATAAAGGGTTGCACCTCGTGCCAAACTTCCGGCAGTGTCGATGGCATCGACTTCAGCATGGGGTTCCCCTGCGGCTCTGTGATATCCCTTTCCGATCACCGCGCCGTCTTTAACGATTACGGCACCGACCATGGGGTTCGGCGAAGTAAACCCCTCGCCCTTTTTGGCAAGGTCGAGTGCCATCTGCATAAAACGCTTGTGGTCTATGAATGTCAAAATACTATGGTTGATCTAACCTCGGATGCGTTTGGCGTTCTTCGAACGCATCATGTTTAATGCCTGCTCAAAAGATGTTTTAATTCAGAAACAAAATCGTTTACATCTTTGAATTCCCTGTATACTGAAGCAAACCTAACATATGCGACATCATCTAAATCATGAAGTTTTGCCATGATCTTTTCACCGATTTTGTGGGAAGGTATCTCCTTTTCACCGGTTTCCCTGAGATCGCGTTCCAGTTCGTCGAGGAACTCGTCGATGACATTTACGCTGATATCCCGTTTCTGACATGCCTTTTGGAGACCCGAACGGACCTTCTCCCGGGAAAAAACTTCACGTCGCCCATCTTTTTTAACAATCATGACGGGGATATCTTCAATATGTTCGTAAGTTGTAAATCGTCTGCTACATAAAATGCATTCCCTGCGTCTCCGGATGACATTCCCATCTTTACTCAATCTAGAGTCGATCACTTTGTTGTCTATTTCTCCGCAAAATGGACACTTCATGAATCCCTCCCTGGCTCTATCTCGCATTATTGATGGTTATTCGAACGAGTCGGCATCGATCTTTATGACGTCAATACCCGCTTCCTTCAACATTTCTTCGGACATGGAGTCTGCATATCCAGACGCGTAAAAGATGCTACGTATTCCTGCGTTGATAATCATCTTGGCACATATGGAACAGGGCAGGTTGGTACAGAAAAGGGATGCACCCTTTATGGTAACACCATGATAAGCGGCCTGAATGATTGCATTCTGTTCGGCATGTATCCCTCGACAAAGCTCATGATTTTCACCGGAGGCGATATTCAGTTTTTCCCGAAGGCATCCTGTTTCAAGGCAGTGTTTAACGCCGGTGGGCGCACCGTTGTACCCGGTGGACAAGATTCTTTTGTCTTTTACGATGATGGCGCCGACCGATCGCCGGAGACATGTGGAACGCCGGGCCACCAGAGACGTGATGTCCATAAAATAGGCTTCCCACGAAGGTCGGTTGCTTCTCTCTGCCACTTTTATTCCACCTCTTTGTGCCAGTTTTGATACAGGGGAAACCCTTGGCAGAGCTCAAACACAGTGTTCTTTGTCGTTGCAATAATTTTATTGTCCGTGGGATTTTGAAGCACATGGACAATAAGTTCTGCAATTGATTTCATTTCAGGCGCTTGCATGCCCCTGGTGGTAATTGCGGGGGTCCCGATACGGATACCACTGGTCACCCCAGGGCCGAGGGTCTCAAAGGGTATGGAATTTTTGTTCACGGTAATTCCGGCACGGCCCAGGGCGTCTTCAGCATCTTTCCCTGTTATTTTCAGATTTCTCAAATCCACGATCATCATATGGTTGTCGGTACCGTTGGAAACCAGTGTTAAACCGCTATCCATGAGATGGCCGGCGAGAGCATCCGCGTTTTTCACGATATCTTTCTGATAGGTCTGGAATGATTCGCTCAAGGCTTCTTTGAAAGCAACCGCCTTGGCCGCAATAACATGCATGAGCGGTCCGCCTTGAATTCCAGGGAATATTTCCTTGTTCAGCCGGGTGCTGTAATCGGTTCGAGCCAGAATCAGGCCGCCCCGCGGCCCCCTTAACGTTTTGTGGGTTGTTGAGGTTACCACATGGGCAAAGGGTACGGGAGATGGATGAAGTCCGGCGGCCACAAGACCGGCGATATGGGCCATATCCACCATTAAAAGCGCGTTGACCGACGCCGCCATTTGTGCGAAGGCTTCGAAATCTATGATACGCGGATAGGCGCTGGCACCGGCAACGATCAACTTTGGCCGATGTTTTTTTACCAATCGTGCCACTTCTTCATAGTCGATGGTACCGGTATCTGCATTTACGCCATAGTGAATAAAATTATAGAGTTTTCCCGAAAAACTGGCCGGACTGCCATGGGTCAGGTGCCCTCCATGGGACAAACTCATTCCCATGACCGTATCTCCCGGATCTAACAGCGCAAAATATACGGCCATATTGGCTTGGGAGCCCGAGTGGGGCTGAACATTCGCATACGGGGCTTTAAATAGTTTTTTTGCGCGACTGACGGCCAGTTTCTCAGCAACATCGACATATTCGCACCCGCCGTAATACCGTTTATCCGGATAACCTTCGGCATATTTATTGGTCAGTACACTTGCCTGGGCAGCCATGACCGCAGGGCTTGCAATATTTTCCGATGCAATAAGCTCCAACGTGTGGGTCTGCCGGTCGATTTCCATGGAGATTGCCCGGGCAATCTCGGGATCTACTTTTTCAATGAGTCTAAAGTCCAAATATTTTTTCCTTGTTTCGCGTAAAACGCGAACCTGTAACGATGGGTTCGACGGTTGCCGGCGGACGGTTTAACCGCTAACAGATCCGTCGGTACAGCCGTGCTTCGCATCCGTATCAAGCCGATCAAATTTTGCCAGCCGGCGAAGATGCCGTCCCCCCTCAAAGGGTGTTTCCAGCCAGACCCTGACGATTTCCAGAGCCAGCACGTCTCCGATAACGCGACCCCCCAAGACCAATATATTGGAATCGTTGTGTCGTCTGCTCATGATAGCGGAAAAAAGATCTGAGCACAGCGCCGCCCTGACATGAGAGAATTTATTGGCAACCATGGACATGCCGATCCCTGTGCCGCACAACAGGATCCCACGGGAAAATTTACCCGATGAAACCAATGATGCGACCTTGATACCATAATCCGGGTAGTCCACCGAATTTTCACTGAAGCATCCCACATCTTCAACATCCATGGACTGTTCCACCAGGAATGCCTTGATTTTTTCTTTCAAATCATATGCCGCATGATCACTGCCGATCACCAGGGGTGTTGTGTTTCCGGACATGATATTACCCTGTATATTGGAAATGAAGGGACCGTTGAAAGTTTTGAAGGAACAATATTTTCAAGCATCCCAAAAACGTTCACCGGTCGCGTAAAAAATCTTTTTAAGAAACCATCAAAACTATTCGGTTTCAATTACCGTGCGGCCCTTATACGTACCGCAACTGGGGCATGCATGGTGTGGAAGCCTGGCTTCACCGCACTGGGGACAACTGGTGAGATTAGGGCCTGCAATTTTTTGATGCGTCCGCCGCTTATCCCGCTTTGATTTTGATGTTTTTCGTTTTGGAACTGCCATAATTAACCACCTAACTATTTGTTTTTGTTGAAATGTTATTTAAATCCATACGTTGTCAATGTTGAAGTTTAACTAATTGAAATAATACGCATTGTCAAGATTTTTAATACATATTTATTTTGATTTCCAATACCCCGCCTTTTGTCGGCGGACGGCCGAGATTCCGTCTCTTGGGGGAGCGGGGCTTCATTACATGAAGTTATCTCAAAATAATCTTTTGGCCCAACCTCGGCGTTGGACCCTCGTTTTAAGTCCTCGACATACTTGAGTATGCCTGCGGGTTAAAACTCGGCTCCGCCTTGATTTTGAACCGAAATCTTTATTTTGAGATGGCTTCATGTTAATTCTGTTTAAGCCTGAAAGCAAGGCCGGAAAGACGTTTTTTGGGCGTATCGTTTTTGAGCGCAATTGCCAGGGCTTTTTTGGTGCCGATGAGGATGACCAGCTTCTTACCCCGTGTAATGGCCGTGTATAAAAGGTTTCTCTGGAGAAGAACAAAATGCTGGGTCATTATCGGTAATATGACGGCCGGATATTCGGATCCCTGTGATTTATGAACTGATATGGCATAGGCCAGGGATATTTCATCCATCTCCGTAAAATCGTAACTTACCGTCCTTCCATAGAAGTCCACGGAAAAGACATTTTCTTTTACGTCAACAGTGCGTATGGTCCCGATATCTCCATTGAAGACTTCTTTTTGATAGTTGTTTTTAAGGTGCATGACCTTGTCTCCGATTTTAAATCGACTGCCTCTGGTTTCGACGATCACCGGATTAGGGTTCAATACCTCCTGCAAAACCTGGTTAAGATGGGTGGTGCCGATGACGCCTTTATGCATGGGGGTTAGAATCTGAAGGTCGTGCACCGGATCGACGTTAAACCGTTCAGGAATTATTTTGTTGCACAATTCAAGAATCGTGGCGACCACCGTGTTGGGATCATTCTCTTCTATAAAATAAAACTCGGAAAGGCTTTCGGTAGTGTCCAGCGGCTTGAAGACCGGAAATTCACCTTGGCGAATTTTGTGAGCGTTAGATACAATGGGGCTTTTATGAGCCTGCCTGAAAATCTTCTTGAGATAAAATGTCGGTGCACGGGCTGATTTTATCATGTCGGAAAGAACATTGCCGGGACCGATTGACGGGAGCTGGAAAACGTCACCGACCAGTACCAGAACAGCGGTCATGGGGACCGCATCGATCAGATGAAACATCAAAAGGGTATCCACCATGGACGCTTCATCAATAATGACTGCATCCGCGTCCAAGGGGTTGTCCCGGTTCTTGTCGAACAGGCCGTCTTTAAAGTTAACGCCCAATAATCTGTGAATGGTTTTTGCATTCCTTCGGGTCACCTCGGACAGCCGTCTGGCTGCGCGACCGGTTGGCGCTGCAAGAAGAACCCGTTTCCCGAGGGCTTCAAAAACAGCATTCACAGATCGAATCAGGGTTGTTTTGCCGGTTCCAGGCCCCCCGGTAATAATCACCGCACGATGGGATAGAATTTTTTCAAGGACGACAATTTGTTCCCGGGAAAGTTTGATGGCCAATTTCTTTTGAACTTCTTTTGAAATGCGTTCCGCATCTATTGTGGGCGGTGTTACCGGGACCGACAACAGGGCTTTCAGGCGATTGGATATACCGGTTTCCGCCCGGTGAATTTCTTTCAAGTAAACGATTCTGTTTTCAGGAGTATCCGGTGAATTTTCAATTACCAGTTCTCCGTCGGCCGATAATTTCTCCATGGAATATCGGGTGATATCGGCTTCAAGGGAAAAAAGGTCTGCACACTGGGCAACCAAGTGATGTTCAAAAATAAAGACGTGCCCCTCATGGATGAATTGCTCGATCACATGGCGGATGCAAGCCTTCACACGCTGGGTGTCATCCCTTGATACACCCAGCTTAAGCGCAATTTTGTCCGCAAAATAAAAACCGATTCCAGGAATATCGCCGGCCAGGCGGTAGGGATCATTTTGGATAATATTGACCGCATCCGCACCGTAGGTTTTAAGTATTTTTGCACAATAGGCGGTTTTCACCCCTGCATTTTGCAATAACTGCATGACGCCCCTTGCGGCATGATTGTATTTCCAGGCATCACATATCAAGGCTGCTTTTGCAGGTCCGACGCCGTCCACTTCCACGAGTCTTTCAGGGTTTTTTTCTATGATTTCAAAAGTCCTGGCGCCAAAACGGCGGATCATTCTTTGGGCTGTTGAAGGCCCGATCCCCTTGACAATGCCGGAGGCCAAATATTTTTGGATACCGCTGATGGTTGCCGGCAACGTCTCCTCATATGACGCAATTTTGAACTGCTGGCCATATTTAGGATGGGTTTCCCAGGCCCCTTCAATTTTAAGGAATTGTCCCGGTTTGACAGCCGGCATTGACCCCACGATGGTCACCATATTGTGGGTCTTGCTCGTTTTTAATTTTGCGATGGTATAATGGGTCTCGGGATTAGAATAGGTGATTCTTTCCAGCTCACCTTCAAGGGTGGTTATGGGGAGGGGCCTGTTCATGATCAATGCCGGTGGCCCGAAGGGTCTGGGGATTTGTACCGGGTGATTATCCAGTCAACGGCGTTGAAAAGGTCCGGGGCCACATGGTCCGGATGGATCGCTTTTTCTTTTAATATTTTTTCAGCCTGGATGCCGTTACCGGTTTCGACCAGAAGCGCGTACCTGCAGCCCGCATTCCGAGCACATTCGATGTCCTTTGCACTATCCCCGACCATGACAGCAGTTGCAAGGTCGATCCGGTATCTCTTTTTTGCCTGATAAATCAATCCCGGCTTTGGTTTCCGGCAATGGCACCGGTCTTCGGGTGTATGGGGGCAAAAGAATATATCTGTGATTTCACCCCCGCCGGCTTGAACACTGGCCGTCATCCGGGTATGAATATGGCGGAGTCCTTCTCTGGATACCATCTTACGATTGATCACCGACTGGTTGGTGATGACAATGGTGGTAAACCCATTCTGTTTGAGTTTCCTTAAAGCCTCTAGACTTTTTGGCAGAAACTCAAATTCAGACCAGTGTTTTATATAATCCGCCGAATCCCGGTTAATCACGCCGTCACGGTCCAGAAAGACGACTTTTTGCAGTATGTGTTCTCGAATCGTCAATTATCCATCGCAATTGCAAATGCATTCTTATATCCGTTTTGGATCATGAATTCTTCATTTCTGTCTGCTTCTTCCAGACTCGAATATTTGCCGACCCGTACCCGATAAAAAGTGGCATTCCCGTCGAAAAAGGCCTTGATGTGGACATTTTTGTAGGATCGAGCAAGCTTTTCCCGGAGTCTTTCAGCGTTCGTCCACTCACTGAAGGCCCCGATCTGAATGGTAAAATCTCCCTGATAATAATTCGCCGGCGAATAGGATTGACCGGTGCTTTTGGATAGGTCCGATGAATTGGGGGTGCCGAGTGCGATAATTTCAACATCCGCCGTACCGGGTCCCACAACGCCGAGTTTTTTTGCCGCGGTATAAGAGAGGTCGATGATCCGTCCCCGGGCAAAAGGCCCCCGGTCGTTAATCCTGACGTCGATTTTTCGGTTGTTTTCCAAATTATGTACGCTGACATAGGTGCCAAAGGGGAGGGTTTTGTGGGCAGCGGTCATGGCATACATATTATAGGTTTCACCGTTGGATGTCTTTTTCCCGTGAAAGTCCCTACCGTACCAGGATGCTCGGCCCCGCTGGTTGAACCCTTGTGCATGGGCCAGCGGCTGATACCAGTTTTTCCCGATTTTATAGGGTTTCGGCTGCCCGGGAGGGGTCGGCGGAGGCTCGACGGTTGCACATCCGTAAAAAAGAAAAACCAAAAGACCGCAAAGAGCAAGACGTCTATGAATCGCAGGGGGTTGTCTTTTTTTTAATAGAATGGTCATCATTATTTTTCAAATGCGATTTTCAAAACATCCAGCATCCTTTCCACAGGGTAAAAGCGAATCTTTTTTTGAATCTCTTTGGGGATGTCTTCCAGATCTTTTTCGTTCCATTTGGGTATGATAATCGTTTTTATGCCCGCACGATGGGCTGCCAGAACCTTTTCCTTGACGCCGCCAACCGGGAGAACCTGACCTCTTAATGTTATTTCACCGGTCATGGCAAGATCTTTTTTGATGGTTTTATGGGTCAGTAACGATGTCAGTGCCGTCAGCATGGTGACACCGGCTGAAGGACCGTCTTTGGGAATGGCGCCGGCCGGAACGTGAATATGAATATCGTGTTTTTCGAAATAATCTTCCGGAATGCCGATGGTATCGGAATTCGATCGAATAAAACTCAATGCCGCGGTTGCGGATTCTTTCATGACATCTCCTAGCTGGCCCGTCAGGGTAAGGCCTTTACCCCCCCGCATGGAGGTCGCTTCTATAAAGAGGAGTTCACCGCCGGTCTCTGTCCAGGCAAGTCCCGTTGCCACTCCGGGAATTGAAGTTCTGGCCTTTGCTTCCGCAATCAATCGAACGGGCCCGAGGTACTCGGAAATATTTTCAACCTTGATGGTAACGGATCCAACTTTATTTTCAGCGACACTGGCAGCAACCCCGCGGCAGATGGATGCAATTTCACGTTCGAGATTTCTCAAGCCGGCTTCCCGAGTATATCCGGATATAATCTGTTTTACAGCGCCTTTTGTAAAAGACAACTGTTTGCGCTGAAGTCCATGGGCTTCCCGTTGACGGGGGATAAGATAGCGGTTGGCGATTCTGATTTTTTCGTCGAGTGTATAGCCGAGAAGCTTCAGGACCTCCATTCTGTCCCGCAGTGCCGGCGGGATGGTATCGAGAATATTGGCGGTGGTGATGAACATCACCTTTGAGAGGTCAAAGGGCACGTCCAGATAATGATCTGAAAAAGAAAAGTTCTGTTCAGGATCGAGAACTTCCAGAAGCGCAGACGACGGATCCCCTCGAAAATCGCTTCCAACCTTATCGATTTCGTCGAGCATAAATACGGGATTGTTCGATCCGGATCGTCGTATCCCCTGAATAATGCGGCCGGGGAGCGCGCCGACATAGGTGCGTCGATGTCCCCTTATTTCAGCCTCATCCCTCACGCCGCCGAGTGAAATTCGGAAGAACTGCCGGCCTAAAGCCTCGGCGATGGAGCGGCCCAGAGATGTTTTTCCCGTACCGGGGGGACCGACAAAGCAAAGAATGGGTCCCTTTGACTCCGGTTTTAACTTGCGTACCGCCAGATATTCCAAAATTCGCTTTTTGGCTTTGTCCAGGCCAAAGTGTTCTTTATCTAAAATTTGTCTGGCCTTTTTGATGTCAAGGTTGTCTTTGGTACTTTCATGCCAGGGAAGTGCGGTGAGCCAGTCCAGATAGGTTGATGCCACGGTATATTCCGCTGAAGACGGATGCATTCGGGAAAGGCGGTTCAGTTCCCGTTCAGCCTCCTTGAGAGCTTCCTCGGGCAGGTTTTTTTCATCGATTTTTGCCCGGTAATCTTCAACTTCCACAGCGGCTTCATCTTTTTCGCCCAGTTCTTCTTTAATGGCTTTGAGCTGCTCGCGAAGATAGTATTCCCGCTGCCGTTTATCCATATCTCCCTTGACCTGGGATTGAATTTTGTTTCCCAGCTCGAGGATTTCCAACTGATGGTTAACCAGCCGAGTCACTTCTTTTAACCGTTTTTTCGTATCAAAAATTTCCAGGACTTTCTGTTTTTCTTCAAGGCTGGAGTTGATGGTGGAGGCAATCATATCCCCCAATATGCCGGGTTCTCTTATGGATCTTGCCATCACCACGATTTCCTGGGGCAACCCGGGAGAAAGTTCGGCAATTCTGGTAAACTGGTCGATCATGTTGGACATCAGGGCCTCGGTCTCTTTGTCTTTGGTATCTATGTCTTTAATATGTTCGACCTTGGCCCGAAGATACGGCGTTTCTTGCACATATTCTTTGACCTTGAATCTTTCCAATCCCTGGGCCAGCAATTGCAATTTATTATCTTCGGTTTTTGCCATTTTAAGGATCATTGCACTGGTGCCCACGGCGTTCAGATCCTCCATAGCATGAACGGTATCTTCGGAGGGCTTTTTGACTAAAATCAGTCCTATGAGTCGATTCTGGGACATGGCTTCGTCCACCAGCTTAATCGATTCCGGCTGCATAACAACCAGGGGCAAAACCATTTTGGGGAAAAGCGCCGCGTCAAACAATGGAAGAATCGGAAGCAGTTCCGGAAGTTTTTTTGCGCTGAGTTCAGGTGATGGCTGCTGTTCTATCATGTGAACCTCCAAATCGTTTCATACAAAGGAATTCTGATTTTTTTTAACGCTATCGCTCTGTAATCGGGACCTTGAAAGTCTTATCAAGGGAAAGCTTGGCAAGTCGAACCTGAAGAAATCCGTTGGAATATGAGGCGGAAACAACCTCAGGGTCAATGGGCGAAGGAAGATAGAGTATGCGCTCAAAATTACCATACTGTATTTCCGCCAGACGGTATGTCGCATTTTCCATGCGTGTTATCGGGACGCGGTTTCCTTGAATCTTAACGGCCTTACTGCTGATTTCCAGCTCCAGGTCCTCTTTTGTAACCCCGGCAATTTCACCCATGATAATTATTTCGTCCGGCGTTTCATAGATATCCATTTGAGGCTTCCACGTCCGTTCGGATAACGCAAACATAGGATTTATCGATCTAAAGAGATCCTCAACTGTTTTCTCGAACTTGGAATCTAGATGATCAAAACCGTCGGTGAATCGTATTTTGATATAATCCATTTTAAAGCTCCTGGGCGCTAAGGGTTGGTTCAAAAATAATCACATGCTGATGCGTCGATTCATCCCGCTTGGCGGGGCTTCAGGGAACTTCAATGTCCGGATATTAACACCGAACCAAGGGTTTGTAAAGAGAAGTCCTGAATCTTGTCAGGGCAAAGGCATTTGAATCCCAATAGAGAGAGAACGCTCCACGACGGCGCATATCTCTTTCCAACCGACGGGAACTTGTGCTCGAGCACCCGTAAGCCCGAGCCGTGCCAGAGTTATAAAGAATCACTCGTCAAAAAAATATCCGATGGATGTTTTAAATTATAATTTCATTCGGCTCGGTCTAACGCGTGCTAAAGCCCTTCAAACAGCCCGTCGGTTTCCAAGAGAAACACGCCGTCGCTTCGCTGTACCGAAATCAAATGGGTTCACCCTGCGAATCTTGTCAGTCAATTACGAAAGGGGGGTGTTCTGCTTATAGATTAAAATTGTATTTTGTCCTTAAATGAAATATTAAAAACCCATGGATCGATATTTTAAAAATTCATTTAAGCTGATCATCGGCTCTCAGTATTTTTTATACTTTGGCGTCATGGGCATTTTTTTGCCCTATTTTAATTTATACTGCTATCACCTCGATTTTAGCGGGCTTCAAATCGGTACGCTGTCCGCCGTCAGGTCCGTGGCATTAATTTTATTCTCACTGGTCTGGGGAATTTTGGCGGACCGTTTTCAAATTAGACGACCGATATATATTTTATGTAATTTGATCAGTGTCGCAATATGGGGGTTTTACTTCTTCACCACCGACTTTTGGCCCATGCTTTTTATCACCGTTGTTTACGGCATATTTTACGCCCCCATCATTTCCTTTCTCGAAGCCTTTACCATGGACGTTTTGGGCGCAAAAAAGAAACGCTACGGGACGATCAGGGGATGGGGCTCCATCGCTTTTATCATTACGGTCATCGTGCTGGGGCGCATTATAGACCTTTATTCCATCCGAATAATTCTCATACTCATTTTCTGCGGGTCTCTGGCACAGGCACTGATTTCCTTTAAGATCCCGGATATTCAGATCAAGAAGAAAACCTCTTTTTCTTCGAAAGTCAAAGTCCTTTTAAAAAGACGTGTGGTGGTGTTTCTGTTCTGTGCGTTTTTAATGCTGGTGAGTCATGGAACCTACTACGGTTTTTATTCCATCCATCTTGAAAACCTGGGATACGGAAAGACATTTATCGGAATCTCATGGGCACTGGCATCCATTGCAGAAATTGTCGTGATGATAAAATCGGATATGATCTTCAAGCGTTTTACCATCGATAATGTTCTGGTCTTTTCATTCATGGTGGCGGCACTCAGGTGGTTTGGGCTCTTTTTTGCCACATCTCCAGCGTCGATCCTGTCCTTACAAGTTCTTCACGCAGTGACCTATGGAACGTTTCATGTGGCGAGTATTTTATACATCGATTCCTTATCGCCCGATGAAACCAAAACTCTGGGGCAGTCGGTAAACAACGCGACAACCTATGGGCTCGGCCTCATGGTTGGACTTTTCGTGAGCGGTTATTTTTTTGAAATTTTGGGAACATTTAAAATGTTTATGATCAGCAGCTTTATTGCCCTGACCGGGGGACTGGTTCTGAAGGGCGCCCAGGTGATGGATCGCAGATGATGGATGGAAACTAGTTTGTTTTTAGAGCCCTACGGGCTTCCAAGCGTCTTTTGAGTTTGGGGAATTTATTCATGTCGGTGTGTGGCAGAAAAAGAGCGGCCACGTAATGATCCATAAAAGAGAGTGTTTCCGACAGCTCGAAATTTGTCATCCGCTTGGTTACCTCCACCACATCTTTTCGGATGCGGTTGGTCAGAGAACTCATTTTTGCCCCCATTAAAGACCCGTTGCCGATAAAGCGAATTCTATCCAGGTCCATTTCAGGCAACAGACCGATCACCATGGCCTTTTCCAGGTCCACATAGCTTCCAAATCCTCCTGCCAAATAGATTTGGTCGATATCTCGCATCGTAAGACCCACCTCTTCCAGGAGGGTGATGCAACCGCTGTAAATCGCCCCTTTGGCGCGTATGAGATTGTCAAGGTCCGGTTCAGTTAAGGCAATATCTCTTCCGATCTCGGTTTCATCCTTCCAGGCAAGGACGTACTCGAAAATACCATCGGTTTCCCGAACACGGGGGGTATCGAGGTCCCGGTTGAATTTGCCCTGGTTATCGATGACACCCATTTCAAACAGGGTTGCTGCGATGATGATCAGTCCCGAGCCGCAGATACCTTTGGGTCTGACATTGCCGATGGTAATATTCATGGGTTCGAATGTCACGGGATCCATGGAAAAATCTTCAATGGCGCCTTTGGCGGCGCGCATTCCAAACTTTACGCCGCCCCCTTCAAATGCCGGCCCGGCGGAACAGGATGCACAGGCAAGCCAGTCTTTATTGCCGATGACAATCTCTGCATTGGTTCCGATATCCATGAAAAGTGTCAAATCTTCGGTGCGATACATTCCCGACCCCATTACGCCGGCCACAATGTCGCCGCCAACATAACTTGAAATTGCCGGGTATACCAAAGCGGTGACATGGTCCCCAAGGGCAAGGCCCAGTTCAACTGCATTGATGGGGGGATAGAGGGTTGACGCCGGCACATAGGGTGAAAGCCGAATATATTTGGGGTCGATCTTCAGCATGAGCTGGGTCATGGTTGTATTGCCGGCCATGGTAAGGGTGGAAATTTCGTCGATATCGATCCGGGCCTGTTTGACCATCTTCTTGATTAACGTGTTGATGGTATGAATAACCACCTCGTGAAGCTTCTGTAGACCCTCGGGTTTACTCGCATAAATGATTCTGCTGATGACGTCTTCACCATAACTGATCTGGCCGTTGTAGTCGCCAAACTGGGCCAGAACAGCACCTGTTTTAAGGTCGACCAGTTGGCCGTAGACGGTGGTTGTCCCGATGTCCACGGCAATTGCATAATTTCGATCGGTGGTATCCCCGGGCTGGACATTTATGATGTGGGTCTTTCTTCCGGATTGAACCGGCCTGGCAAGGGTAGCGGTAACTCTGAAGCCGTCTTTTCTCAAAATGTCCGGAATTTTCCGGATAACGGGAAGCCGAACCACCAGACGGTGTTCGTCGTATTTAGCTTTCAAAAAAGAGACGAGTCTGGTTACATCCGGCAGGTTATCCTGTAAGGTCGGCTCCGGTACCTGGAGATATTTCTTTTCCACCGGCGGGATGAAAAGTCCTTTATCCTTTAGATCTTCGAGATTCATTTCCCAGATCCGGGCCGTCCTTCGCGGCGTTGTCTGGAGATTAAGAACCCCTGCATCAACTTCCGACTCTATGGGGATGCGTACCACAAGATCCTTTTTAACAGCGGCCAGACAGGCCTGGCGATACCCGTTGTTCAGGTCTTCGGGGCTGAGCTTTTCCGATATCCCCCCTTCAACCTCCCCGTTTTCGATGATAACCCTGCACTTTCCACAGACACCTTCACCGCCGCAAGATGCATTAATATGAACCCCTGCTTCCATGGCGGCACGGATAAGGTTTTCGCCACGGGGAACGGTCGTTTCTATATTGTGGGGCAGAAATAATATTCTAACTGTGTCCATGATGCTATATTTTTTCCATGGCGCCGTAGGCGGCCTGTAATCTGTCCCGAAGTAAATAGCAGAGTCTTTCCATGATATTAAATCCGAGTTCGGTGTTGTCGATCATCATCTTTCTCAAATCAGCGCCCCGGATCGTTACGATGTGGGTCGGTTTCTGACAAACGGCCGAAGACATGAGGATGTGGGGCATGTTCAGCAGGGTGGACCAGCAGCCCAGAACTCTTCCCTTCCCGAGGGTTTCGATGACGACATTACCCTTGTGTGCCCCTAGATCCACAGACCTTTCCAGGTGTATATAACCGTCGGCAATAACATAGACATGCTCCCCGTAATCGCCCTGTTGAAATACATATTCACCACTTTTATAGGTTGAAGGCTTGCAGAGTTTAGCGATTTCAGATAGTTCATTTTTTCCCAGCAACTCGAAAAACTCGCAACTCCCCAAAGCACATTCCATTTCCATAGGGTTCATATGCCACCTCTTTTATTTTTAATGTTGAGATTGGACCCCGGTTAAACATTAAATTCGGATTTAAACGGGCAGGCAAAAGAGAGCGCTTTTCAAGGGTCTCAACGACATATAATCTAAAGTATACTCTGACAGTTTCAACAGATTTGTCAAGCAGATACTCCGGATCGCATCCTTATATCATTTGACATTTCCTCTCTTACAATATAATAAAAGTTGGATTTTTAATTTCTTTTATTTTAGCTGATTTGGAAGCATAATGCCAACCAAAGATGAATAGCAGAATAATGGAAATGGTTCGTCTGAAAGGGAACGCAATATGAATATTGAATTAACGGATGAAGACAAAGCGGCCCTAAAACATGTTGCTATAAAAATTACTTCCCTTAAAAAACAGAGACGAAATCTAATCCCCATCCTCCAGATGATCCAGAAAGAGCTGGCCTATCTTCCCCGCGAATCCCTAAAAATGGTGGCAGAACACCTCGAAATTTCGGAATCTGAAGTTTATGGGGTCGCAACTTTCTATAATCAATTCAGATTTCATCCCCCTGGTAAACACCCCATCAAAGTGTGTCTGGGGACGGCCTGTCATGTTCGGGCAGGGGATATCATCCTCGAAAATTTTGAGCGTAAACTCGAGATCTCCGAAGGTGAAACTACGCCGGACCGAGAGTTCAGCATCGAAAGGGTCGCCTGTGTGGGGTGCTGTGCGCTGGCGCCCGTAGCCATTATTGGCGAGACCGTTCATGCCCATATGGCCCCCAGCAAAGTGGAAGGGCTTATCATGCGGATTGCAATAGAAAAAGAGATGGCAGAAAGAGAAAAACAAAAAAATGAATCCGCCGGAAAATGAAAAAATAGATCAGAAGTTCAGTGTGATTCTTGAAGCGGCCGAAAAACGCCGGAAGGCATTCACAGAAGCGCCGGTTCCCAAAATTCACATTGGTATGGCCACATGCGGTATCGCCTCCGGGGCCCTTGAAACCAAAAAGGCATTCGAAGAGATTCTCGCTAAACGTAATATGGAGGCCATCATTCATCCGGTGGGCTGTATCGGCCATTGTTATGCAGAGCCGGTGGTTATCATCGACCATCCGGATTCCGGATTTCCCCCCATTTTCTATCCCGAAGTTACCGCGGGCAAAGCCCAAATGCTGGTAAAACTGTTTTTGGGAGAAGGGGACCCCCGCTTTGAACACATCCTCGGTGCCACCAAGGAAAACGATCTGATTCCTTCGGTCATGGAGTTTCCACGGTTCAACCAGGAAAAACGGATCGTTATGGAAAAATGCGGGCATATCAACCCCGAAGATATCTATGACTACATTGCCGAAGGCGGATATTCAACCCTTGCCAAAGCTTTACAGCGCTCCCCGGATGAAATCATCAACGAGATCGAGCATTCCGGTTTAAGGGGTCGGGGCGGCGCCGGATTTCCCACGGGAAGAAAGTGGAAACTGGCAAGAAATACCTTGTCCCATGACAAAATCGTCATCTGCAATGCAGATGAAGGGGACCCCGGCGCATACATGGACAGAACCATTCTGGAAAGCAACCCGCATCAGGTCATTGAAGGCATGGCCATCTGTGCGTATGCCGTGGGCGCGCATAAAGCCGTGGTGTATGTCAGATCGGAATATCCCCTGGCCGTCAAAATTGTCACAAAAGCCATTGGGCAGGCAGAAGAACTGGGACTTATGGGCAAAGGGATTCTGGGCAGCGGGTTTGATTTGGAAATTGATGTGTTCCAAGGATCCGGTGCCTTTGTCTGTGGTGAGGAAACCGCCCTGATTCGATCCATCGAAGGGTATCGGGGCATGCCCCGGTACCGTCCCCCTTATCCGGTTGAAAAAGGACTGTGGGGTACGCCGACGATCATCAACAATGTGAAGACCCTGGCCTCCGTGGCCCCCATACTGAATAATGGTGCGGCCTGGTACAGAGACATCGGGACCGAACACAGCCCGGGCACTGCTATTTTCTCCATCGTGGGGAATGTGGTGCATGCGGGTTTGGTTGAAATCCCCATGGGCGTATCCCTGCGGAGCCTTATATTTGATATCTGCGGGGGAATTCCCAATAAAAAGAAATTCAAGGCTGTTCAGATCGGCGGGCCCTCCGGCGGATGTCTGAATGAAGATTTCCTGGATACCCCCATCGACTTCGATTCTCTGACCCAAGCCGGGGCGATGATGGGATCCGGCGGCATGGTGGTGATGGATGAAGATACCTGCATGGTGGAGGTCGCCCGATATTTCCTCGATTTCACCCAAAAGGAATCTTGCGGGAAATGTACCTTTTGCAGAATCGGGACCTACCACCTTCTTAAAATACTCCAGCGATTGACCAAAGGAGAGGGCCTTGACGGTGATCTGGAGCTGTTGGAAACCCTGAGCCGGGACATCAAAGCCGGGTCACTGTGCGGTTTGGGTAAAACCGCCCCGAATCCGGTGCTCACTTCACTGAAATATTTCAGAGAAGAATACGAGGCCCATGTCAAAGAAAAACGCTGCCCTGCTTTGATGTGCCGGGCACTGACCGCTTTTTATTTTGATTTGGACCTGTGCGCCCGGGGATGTGATGCCTGTGCCACGTGCTGTCCGGTTGAAGCGGTATTTACCACCAGCAACCGCAAGAAAGGGGTTGATCAGGAACTTTGCGTAAAATGCGGCGAGTGCCTGGTGGCCTGCCCGCCGGAGTATGATGCGGTGAGAAAGGTATCTCCTCCGAATCTGGTTCCTTTGATAGAGAAGATGCCGGAAAAAAAAGAAGAAGGACGATAAGACATGCCGAAAATCCGGGTGGATGATAAGGAGATCGAAACCAAGCAAGGGACGACATTACTTCAGGCCTGTCTCGACAACGACATCTATATTCCCAACCTTTGTTTTCTGGAAAGCATGGAAAATCCTTCGGCGTCGTGCAGGATGTGCTTTGTAGAAATCCAAGGGGAAAGACAGCCGATAACATCCTGTACGGTTGCCGTCGAAGACGACATGGTTGTCAAAACCGACACTCCGGCCGTGAGGCAGCTGCAACGAACCGCCCTTCGGCTGCTCCTTTCGGTTCATCATGTGGATTGCAAGCATTGTCCGGCCAATAAAAAATGCGAACTCCAGCGCATCGCCAAATTTCTAAAGGTCGGCTTAAAGCCCAAGAAACTTGAACGATATCTTAAAGAGACAGAAGTCGACCAAAATCACCCTTTTTTAAACCACTATCCGAATCGATGTGTTTTGTGCGGAAAATGTGTACACATTTGCCGGAGAGAGCATGGTCAATCTGTTTGGACCTTTGCCGATCGGGGGTTCGATACCGTTATCAGCGCTTACGGTGAAGGGGAAGCGTCGTCGCAGATCTGTGAAAAATGCGATGTCTGTGTTAAAATATGTCCGGTGGGTGCTTTGACGTTAAAGGATGCCCAAGAAGACAGTTAACGAGAGACCTTTTCAAAACGCCCCTTTTTGCCCAATTTCTGCGTCAGGCTTCAAATTGTAATCCTCGAAATACTCTATGTATTCCTGTGGTTAAAATTTTCGCCTTCCTTGAACTTGAACAAAAATGAACCTTTTTAAAAGGTCTCAACGAATTGAACTGCAACGGACCGGCCGTTTGAATTTGGGAGATTTCAACCGGGGAAGTTCATGTTCTGCAACCCCGTGACCGTATGTGCTGAAATCCTGGTGCACAAAGGATAGGGCCTCGATGGAATAAGCCCGCTATGACTGCCTGATAATCCTGATGATTTTCGGCTGGTATTCGTCTCTTTTGGCCAGCTTGTTTCCCTTTGATCGAACGAATAGCAGTGTAAGCCCAAAAAATGAAAATCCCATAATTGCAGACAGCATGGACGCGTCGAAATCCAAAGAAGCGGCCATTTTCTGACCGATAAAAGCGCCGACGACCATGGCGATAATGGGAAATACGTAAAGCAGAAACGTGGCTTTTAGCAACGGGGACGTGTCAAAACTCAGTACCACCTTCTGGCCCACTTTCGCCCCTGCACGATTAATTGCTTCCACCTCCATTTCCGTAGCTCCGCCCAAACTGTGGCAAGAACTCCTGGCAGCACACGCCTTACATGCACTGGTTTTGGTGGTTTTCACCCATGCTGTTTGGGAATCGGTTTTAATCACAATGCCTTCTTCAGTGGCCATAAATATTACCTTCTTTTGGGGGCGAACCTCAGCATTCCTTTCGTTTATATCCCAAAATAATACCTGTTTGCTGAAAGTCACGACCTTAAGATAAAATTTGGGAAGATATTTTGACGAATCCGATTGAGCGATTGTCGAGTTTGCCGGTCGTAAGATCCCGCCTTTCGGGGAGATGCAAGGCATGAGACATGCAGCCGTAGTATGCTACTGCAAATGTCTCATAACGCTGCAGATTCGGTAGAATCGGCAATCGGTCAATCGGATTAATACTCTTTGGGCATTCTATTCAGCTGGTCCAGCGTAAAAACCGGACCGTCTTTACAAACGTATTCTTTACCGATGTTGCACCGGCCGCATATTCCGATGCCGCATTTCATGCGCATTTCAAGGGACATGATAATATGATCATGGGAATAGTCCAGGGTATCCAAAACCGGTTGGGTAAACTTAATCATAATGGGAGGTCCGCAGACGATGGCATAGGTGTCCGGGTTGCCGGGGGGGGCCTTCTGGTTGGTAATGGTGGGGACAAAACCGATATTGTATTTCCAGTCTGGATCGTCCGTAGCATCCACCGTAATATGCATGTTGATATCGTCGCGTTTTTCCCATTGGGCCAGTTCGTCCCTGTAAAGAAGCATGCCCGGCGTACGGGCGCCGTATATTACATGGATATCTTTAAATTTTGGCCGGTTGGCCGGATCCAGCATATATATGATCGAAGAGCGAAGGGTGGTAAACGCAAACCCGCCGCCGATAATGACAACGTTCTTGCCTTCCATGATATCCCAGGGGTACCAGTTTCCCAAAGGTCCACGGACGCCCATGATATCTCCGGCCTTCATGTTGTGAAGATGGGATGTTACCAGGCCCACCTTGTTGACCGTAAACATTAAAAACCCTTTTTCCGTGGGAGATGAAGCGATGCCGATGGGAATTTCTCCTTTTCCGGCAACCGAGAGCTCGGCAAACTGACCGGCCTGGTAATTAAATTTTTCTTCGTCCTCCGGGTGTATAAAGACCAGTTTAAATGTTTTCAGATTTTTATCTTCGGTTTCAGTGATGATTTCATCGATACGAACCGGATACGGCAAATACGGATTTTGCACTTCTACTTCTCCTTTGAGAATTGACTTGGGATTAAGATTCAAAACTGTTCATCAAGTCGCAAACCTTACGTATATCGATATTCACCGGGCAGAGACGGATGCATCGCCCGCAGCCGACACATTGAATGCCGTTTGCATATTTGTCGACGTAATATTTCAGTTTGTGCATGAAACGCTGGCGGACCCGCTGCATTTTCATGTCCCTGGGATTGTGTCCGGATCCGTGATGGGTAAACAGCGGATACATGCAGCTGTCCCAATTGCGAATGCGGGTGCCGGAGGATCCGAAGGTTTCGTCTTGAATATCGAAACACCAACACGTGGGACACGCATAGGTGCAGGTTCCACAATTGATACAGGCAAACGCCACATCTTCCCAAAAAGATGCTTCAAAAAGCGCTGTGGTATCTTTATCCTTTAATTTGTCTGTGGAAACCCGGGCGGTTATTTTCGTTTCCGCAGCCTGTTTTAGGGTTTGGATCTGTTCTTTTAAATCACCGGCCTCGTCCGCCATGTCCCATCCGGCCGCTGTGATGAATTCTTTTCCCTTTTCACTGATAATTTTGGCGAGATAATGATCCGCTGCATCGACCAGGAGGAGATCCAGTCCTTCTTCATGAAACGGTCCGCACCCGGCTGTGGTGCAGAAGCAGTTACGGCACGGCGTATTGCAGGCATATCCGATCCAGGTGGTGGCTTCGTAAGCGTTGATCCAGTAAGGGTCTTTATATTCGGGTGTATCAAAGTTCCGTTTTACCAGGAGAAATGCTTTGGCATCACACGGTCGGATGCCGACGACGGCCCGGGGCGAAGTGTCTTTATCAATTTCTTTTAAAATGTGATGATCTTCCTGTTTTTCATCCAGAGTGTATTCGAACAGGGTTTCCGACTGGGGGTAAACCACCGATTTTGGAGAAAGCCGTGTGTTTTGCAAACTCAGATCCGGAAGCTCATCTTTATGGAGTTCCTTAAAAATATGAAACTCATCCTTCTGAACCGGACCGAATAATGAAAATTTATCTGCCAAACGTTTCAGCCCTTCAGCCCAGTTCTTTTTATCGATTTTTATGACGTTCATCGTATGTGCCTTTATCTTTTTTGCCAGCAGTCACGTGTTGTGGGTTCATACATTCTTTTTACAAACGGATAATGCCCCATGACGATGGACCATGTCCAATGCCTATTTAATAAAATCATCCGGATCATCGGGTCTGTAAGTATCCAGGGGCGGCCGTTTTTCCAGGGTCAAACCGGACTCCCAGTCGAACAGCTCAAGGCAGTCTTTTTCCAGTTTCTTTGTCAAGAGTCTGACCTTAATTCCCATTGGACAGGCACGCTCACATGCCCCGCAGTCGGTGCACCGACCGGCACAATGATAGGCTCGTAAAAAGTGAAACGTCCGTATGTCTGTGGGGTTTTGACTTTTGCCCACCCACTGGGGCTGTGACTCATCCACGAAACAGGTGGGACAATAGCAGAGTGGGCATGCATTTCTACAGGCATAGCAGCGGATACACGTCGAGAGAAGATCCTCGAAATATTCCCATTTCTCTTCGGGTGCCATGTCTTCAATTTTGCGAACATCCTCGTACTTGTCCACATCTGTCTGCTCTTCGACAAGATCGGCGGCAAGTTCATCGTAGATGACCGGATTGCGGTGGGTACAGATGGTACAGTTTTGCTGGAGGACATCTTTTTTGTCGATGGTTTTATCGACGCCGTCGCCCTTGATATTTATTCGGCCGTCGGCCTCGGTGACCGCCTCGATTTCGGTATCAAACATGGCTTCGATTTTGTGCCGATCGATCATTCCCTTGCAGGGGACGCCGATAATTACGACCTGATCCCGTTTGATTTTATTTTCGATAATATGGGTCACGATGTTTCTGGAATCGCACCCCTTTGAAACAATACCGATTTTTTCCTTTCTGTTGGCAAGGTAGTTCGCCAAATTGATTCCGCAGCTGCTGTCCCATACCAAACCGTCAACCGCTTCCGGGGTTTTAGCAAAACAGGGTTCGTTCATCATCGGCACCGTTCCTTTTCTGAAGCCGACAATGAGATCAACCTTGGATTCTTTTAACAGCCGATTCGATATTTCTTTGATTTTTTCTATGTAGGCGAACATGTTAAGCGACCTTAGCGTTTGTTTTTATAAAATTGTTGTTCGGTCCAAGGGCTTTGACTGCCTCCACGGTCTCTTTGACCACATCCACAAATTTTACCGATTCAGCAGAGGAGATCCATGAAAAATGGAGGCGACCGGGTTCGATCCCCATGTATTCGATGAAGTTTTTAAATAAAGCAAATTTTCTGCGTGCATAGTAATTACCTTCCAGGTAATGGCAATCTCCGGGATGTCACCCGGACACCCATACGCCGTCCGCGCCCTGTCTGAAGGCAGCCAGAATGAATTTCGGGCTCATCCGACCTGTACAAGGAATTCTAATCACCCGGATGTTCGGCGGATATTCCATCCTGCTGACCCCTGCAAGATCAGCGGCACCATAACTGCACCAGTTGCATAAGAAACTGACGATTTTGGGTTCCCAGTCTGACATATTAAAAATTCTCCTAACCCGGATAAACCGGGGAAGTCCCTAAAGTGAACCAAAGGTTAGAATGGAGCAAGATTCAAGTACTCTTTCTTTTGTTAGACAATTTTCGTCCTAACCTTTAGGCATTTTAGGCAATTTTAATTTTAGGCACTATTTCGAGCAGCCCATGTTTGAATTTAATAAAACCGTTACGAAAAATACAGAATAACGATTAACAATTAACGTTTATATAGCCTCATTCAATGCAAAGATCTGTGCAAAGATCTGATCATTGTCGAATCCTTTGAGGTGAATGGCACCGGATCGACAAGAGGCGACGCACAGACCGCAGCCTTTACACAGAACCGGATTGATCCGGGTTTTTCCGGTAAAAGGCCCCTCTTCAATAAAACTGGGTGCCGAATAAGGACATTCGGAAACACATACCCCGCAGGAACTGCAGTGGGCAGGGTTTGTTTCAGCGACAATGCCGCTGGTCTGGAACACCCCTTTGGCCAATACGGTTACGGCACGGGAAGCGGCGGCCTCCCCCTGAACGATGGATTCATCGATGGGTTTGGGCGCATGGGCCAGTCCGCACACGAAAACACCGTCCGTGGCAAAATCCATTGGCCGTAGTTTGACATGGGCTTCGGCAAAAAATCCATCGGCATTCTGGGGGATTTTATACATCTGCGCCAGGGGGTTTTTAGAATCCGGAACAATGGCCGAAGCCAGGACCAAAAGTTCAGGCCGTATCTCCATCATCCGTCCCAGAACCCGGTCGGTGAAACTGACCTTGAGCTCCCCGTCTTCCGTTGCCACGTCGAGGTCTTTTCCCGAGTCATAGCGGATGAATGCAATGCCTTCAGTGCGCGCTCGGCGGTAAAGATCTTCCCTGAGACCATAGGGGCGTAAATCCCTGTAAAGAATAAAGACGTCCATTTTCGGGTTGGTTTCTTTAAGTTTCAGCGCGCTTTTAATGGATTGTGTGCAGCAGACCTTGGAACAGTAGGGTCTGTCCGGGATTCTGGAGCCCACACACTGAACAAACACCGCCGTGTCGATTTGCTCGATGGACGGGTCCTTGTCGATAAACCGCTGCTGAAGCTCCAGGCCCGTTACGACGCGGGCGTCTTCTGGGTATAGATAACCGTTGGGCTTGAATTCCGAAGCCCCCGAGGCGATGATGGTGACGCCGTGCTCCAGGACGTTGTCTTCGCCGTTGCAGGAGACGGTGGTTTTAAAGTTCCCCACAAATCCGTCAGCATGGGTAATTTCGGCATTCAGAAAAACCGTTATGTTATCATTGGACTGAACCGCAGCCGTTAAACTTGTCAAATATTTCTGAATGTCCTCACCCCGCCAGGTTTCATGGAGATGACGCGCTTGCCCCCCGAGGGCATCGGTCTTTTCAATCAGAAACACCTGATATCCCTGTTCCGACAGATTTTTGGCCGCCGCCATTCCGGAAACCCCGCCGCCGACCACCAAAACCGACTGATGGATCTCCATGGTCGATTCCGACAACGGTTGCTGAAGCATGGCCTTGGCCACGGCCATCCTGAGAATGTCTTTCGACTTTTGAGTGGCCTTGGCCGGGTCGTCTTTATGAACCCACGAACACTGGTTCCGAATGTTGGCCATCTCAAACAGATACTTGTTGATACCGGCGTTAATTAAGGTTTCCTGAAATAAAGGCTCGTGGGTCTTTGGGGTACAGGCGGCAACCACCACCCGATTCAGTCGGTGCGCTTTAATGACCTCGGTCATCTTATCCTGGGTGTCCTGGGAGCAGCTGAACATGTTCTCCTCTACGTGGGCAACGCCGGGGAGATCTTTTGCAAACTCCGCAACTTCAGGGACATCGACGATTCCCGCGATATTGGTTCCGCATCGGCAGACAAAAACACCGATCCGGGGCGGGTCTCCCCGGACATCCGTTTCGTCGGGGACTTCTCTGGTTTTTGTGAGGGTCCACCGGGACTCGGCCAACTTGCTGCCTGCCACACCCGCAGCAGCGCTGGAATCGATCACCGAAGACGGGATATCTTTGGGGGCTTGAAAAATACCGCAGGCATATATGCCGGCCCTGGACGTCTGAACCGGATCAAAACTGCTGCTGCTGGCAAAGTTGTAATGATCCAGATCGATGCCCCATTTTTTTGCCTGGGCGGTTGTTTCCATCGATGCCGTCAGGCCCACGGACAGGACCACCATGTCAAATTCTTCTTCCACACGCCTGCCGGTCTCGTCCACATACCGGATAATCTGCATCCCCGTCTCTTCATCCGGGTCGATACGGGACACTTTGGATTTGACGAACCGGACCCCCAGTTCATCCTTGGCACGGTTGTAGTATCTTTCGAAGTCTTTCCCGTAGGTGCGGATGTCGATATAAAAAACGGCTGCATCCAGGTCTTCGCTGCTGTGCTCTTTGGCCAGCATGGCTTCTTTGATGGCGTACGTACAGCACACCCCTGAGCAGTAGCCATTGGCACCCACATGGACATCCCTGGACCCGATGCACTGGAGCCAGGCAATTTTTTTCGGCTCTTTATGGTCCGAAGGTCGCACCATATGCCCGCCATAGGGTCCGGAGGCCGAAAGAATCCGCTCGAACTCCATGGACGTCACCACGTTGGGATGTTTGGTGTATCCGTAGATGTCGTGCCGGGCAGGATCATAGGGTGCACCCCCCGGCGTCAAAATGATGGCACCCACCTGGATCTCTATCGGTTCATCCTTTTGGGAATGGGTTTTGGGGGTGAGTGCTTCGGCTTTGCAAACCTTTACACATTCGAGACACTCACAGCATACCATGCAGTTCAGGCATTTTTTGGCCTCGGCCACCGCCGCGGCTTCACTCAAACCCCGTTCAACCTCGTCAAAGGTTGTTTTCCGGGCGTCCATGGAAATTCTGGGCATTTTGGCCCTTTTAACCTTTGGAATATCTTTATCGATGGGGTTGAAATTCTTCTGGGGAATCTCAATGGGTTTTCGCCCTTCTTTTAAATCTGCGCCATCGAGATATCTGGATATGGAAATTGCGGCCTCCCGTCCGGCAGCCACAGCGCCAATGGCGATCCAGGCGCCGGTCTGGGCATCACCCCCTGCAAACACGCCTTTTCTGGTGGTTTCGAAGCTTACCGGGTCGACGTCGATGTTGTTCCATCGGTCCAGATCGACACCGATTGAGCCGTTAAGAAACGCCGTGTCGGTACGCTGGCCGATGGCCGGTATGATAACATCCGTATCGACGACAAATTCACTTCCTTCAACCGGAACCGGGCGACGACGGCCGCTTTTATCCGGGGCTCCCAATTTCATTTTTATGCATTTGAGACCCACGGCTTTACCGTCTTTTTCCATCACCTCCATCGGGGCCATAAGGAACTGAATATCGACCCCTTCTTCGAGGGCATCTTCGATCTCCTCTGCCCGAGCCGGCATTTCTGTAAGGGTCCGCCGGTAAAGGATGCTGACGGTGTCCGCACCCAGGCGTAACGCGGATCTCGCAGCATCGATTGCCACATCACCGCCGCCGACGATGGCGATATTCCCCTTGACGTCTTTGATGTCCCCAAGTGCTGCATCTCTTAAGAATTTAACGCCGGGGATGACGCCTTCGATATCTTCGTTGGGGATGTTAAGTTTCATATTGGCATGACAGCCAACGGCGAGATAAACCGATTGGTACCCGTCGTCCATCAAACTGTCGATGGTCATGTCTCGTCCAAGGGCTGTATTGAATTTTATCTCGACGCCGAGCCGGGTGATCCACTCGATCTCTTTTTCAAGAACATCCGGTGGGAGTCTGTAATCCGGAATTCCGACTCTGAGCATGCCGCCGGCCACAGGAAGGGCCTCGAAAATGGTCACCTTGAAACCATCTTGTGCCAGAAAATAGGCCGCGGTGAGGCCGGCAGGTCCGGCGCCGATGATTGCGATCTTTTCGTCCCTTGGCGTGATCTCGGTCAAGGGAAGGTCATGGATATCAACCTGGTCCGCTGTAAAACGTTTGAGGGTGCAGATGGAGATCGGTTCATCCACGTCTTTCCGTCGGCACCCGTCTTCGCACGGATGGGGACAGATCCGACCGAGAACACCCGGCAGCGGCAGGGTCCGTGTGATAACCTCCAGGGCCTCCGTATATTTTCCCTGGGCAATCATGGCCACATATCCGTGAGCATTTACATGGTTCGGACAGGCATGGGTACAGGGAGAAGAATCTCTTTTGTCTATGGAATAGGCTCCGGGAACGGCCTGTGCATAAGGCTTATACACCGCTTTCCGGTCGATGAGCCGCTCATCGTAAAAACTGGGAAGACTGACCGGGCAAACTTCGGTACAATCTCCGCACCCCGTACATTTGTCAGGATCGATATATCGCGCACCTTTGTTCAGGGTGACCTTAAAATTACCGGCTTCGCCGGATATTTCCTTAACCTCGGTGATGGTGTGGAGCTCTATGTTAATGTGCCGGCCGACCTCGACCAGTTTGGGTGAGATAATTCACATGGCACAGTCATTGGTGGGAAAGGTCTTGTCCAGCTGTGACATTATGCCGCCGATGGCCGGTGACTTTTCTGCGAGGTGGACATAAAACCCGGAATCCGCTAAATCCAAAGCAGATTGCATTCCTGTAATTCCGCCTCCCACTACCAGTACCGATCCGATTACATCTTTGGACATGGTTTAATTCTCCTGGTGAAAATATAGCATAATTCTAATGGTATTCGTATTTGATGGCCTTGCAGACGGTCAAAAAAAGAGGCCTTTTTACCAGATTGTTTTGTATTGAGCACAAAAGGAAATTACTATATGTTGTAAAAAAGCATGTCAATAAAATTTGATGAACTCGAAAAAAGTCTGATTTTGCTCGCTCCGCAAGCAATTTTTAACGCCAGACGCATCATGAATCTTTCTCCAAAATTGCTCGATGTCGCTCACAAAAGATTTTTTACGAGACCATCAAATTTAAAGCTTGGTTTTTCGTCTTCTTGACGGTGCCGGAATGTTGGACTATCATCCAAAAATCGGCAGGGCCATAACCCAAAAAAAATGTCACAAAAAGAAAAAATTTACAACCAAGGGCTGATGAACTCCAAAAAAGTCTGATTTTGCTCGCTCCGCAAGCAATTTTGGGATTCATGACCCGTCTGGCTAAATTGCAAGAACTCGGGCGAACGCCCTCAAACAGCTTGAAATTTTTAGCGCCAGACGCATCATGAATCTTTCTCCAAAATTGCTCGATGTCGCTCACAAAAGACTTTTTACGAAACCGTCAAGGACTCATTATGAGAAATTATAAACATAAAGTGTTTGAAACTTCAGAATTCTTGAAAAAACATATCAAAACGCCACTCCTAACCGGGCTTATAACCGGTACGGGTCTCGGAGAAAGTTCGAAATTCTTAGACATATCTGCATCCTTTGAATATGAAGATATTCCGCATTTTCCCACATCAACGGTGGAGAGTCATTACGGGCGGCTTCTTTTCGGAGAAATCCGGGACAAACCGATCATGGCCATGCAGGGGCGTTTTCATCTTTATGAAGGCTATTCGCCCCTGGAGGTGACCTTCCCCATACGGGTGATGCAGGCGCTCGGTGTTAAAACCCTCATCCTTTCAAATGCTGCCGGCGGTCTGAACCCAGAATTTAATGCCGGTGATATTATGATCATTCGCGATCATATCAATTTAACCGGTTCAAACCCCTTGATCGGCCCCAATGAAGCGCACTGGGGAAGTCGGTTCCCGGATATGAGTGCGGCCTACGACACCGGGCTGATGGACCTTGCGGAAAAGGCCGGAAAGGATGAAGGCATCTGTTTGCAAAAAGGGGTATTTGTGGGACTGAAGGGCCCGTCCCTTGAAACGCCGGCCGAAGTTCGCTTTCTAAGGAGCATCGGTGCCGATGCCGTAGCTTTTTCAATCATACAGGAGGTTATTGCCGCCATCCATGCAGGGATAAAGGTGCTCGGCCTTTCCACCATAACCAACGTACACGATCCGGATCGACCGGTTCCCGCAACGGTCGAAGAAATAATCGCCGTGGCCCAGCAGGCCGCGCCAAAGCTTGAAGCGATTATTAAACATGTGATTGAAAACAATTGATCCGGACATCCCCGGCGTGCCGGGAGAAAACTATAATTGCTTTAAAAACAGCATGTTGAAAAAAACTTCTTGACAGGAGATTCAATCCGTCGATATCATTTTTAAAAATTGATAGTCTAGTATCTTGCCATCCCAGTACGCCCTGTTCGAGTTAAGGATATACGTCCAATATCCCTTATATTCAAAAAACTGTAGAATATTTGAAGCCTTTTATAAATCCTTAACGGTGAAGAAAGGAGGAGTTTATGCGTCAAATCATCACGGTGTTATTTTCATTCTGTCTGGTTTTCATGACGGTGACAGTGGCATCGGCAGGGGAGTCTTTGGTGGACACGGTGGCAAAGGGTTGTGAAAAGGAACTCAACGCCTATTGCGCCAATGTTACCCCCGGTGAGGGCCGAATCCTGGCCTGTTTGTATGCACATGGGGACAAACTTTCCGGTCAGTGTGAATATGCGCTTTACGATGCGGCGGTTCAACTGGAGCGTGCCGTGGCTGCGTTATCCTACCTCGCCAATGAATGTGACGCGGATTTGGAGCAATACTGTTCATCGGTTCCCCCCGGTCAAGGCCGCTTGATCGACTGTCTCAATAAAAACGCCAAGAACATCAGCAAACGTTGCAAACAGGCTCTTGAGGACGTCGGCCTGAAATAAACAGCGAGCACGCCGATGGGCCCACGACGCCGGCCGCGACGCCGGCCTCGGCGGCTCATGGGCCGGTGATGGGAAATCTTGGTTGTTTATGCCAGCCACGCCTTAACCAGAAAAGATTTTTCCCTGGAGCGTGCGATTATTTCATCAAAATCCAGGGTCAATAATTTCCGATCTGCCATGACCAATTTGCCGTTGATCACCGAGTGTGTGACATCGTTTCCACTTGCAGCATAGACCAGCGTGGACACTGCATTATATATGGGTGTGAGGTGGGGTTTATGGGTGTCGATGACAATAACATCCGCCTTTTTGCCGATTTCCAATGAACCGGTGATATTTTGAAGTCCCAAAGCCTTTGCGCCTTCGATGGTTGCCATTCTCAGAACGGTAACGGCATCTGCCACCGTCGGATCCATTGTGTGAACCTTGTGAAGTTTCGCAGCGGTATCCATTTCTGAAAATAAATCCAGGTTATTGTTGGATGCGCATCCATCGGTTCCCAAACCAACCGTCACGCCCTGTCTGATCAACTCCGGGACCGGTGCGATACCCGACGCCAGTTTCATATTGCTTTCCGGATTATGAACCACCTTTACTCCGTGTTCCGCCATGGTCTCAATGTCCGATGGTTCCAGATGAACGCAATGGTCTGCAGTCAGGTGGGCGCCCAAAAGCCCCAGGGAATCGAGATATTCTATGGGTGTTTTGGAATATTTTTTCTTTAGTTCGGAGACTTCATTTAACGTCTCGGCCACATGGATAATCAACGGGACACCGTGCTTCGATGCCAGTTCATTGGATGCCGTCAGCAGTTCCGGGCTGCAGGTAAAAAGGGAATGGGGTTCCACCGCTATGGACACAATGGGATCGTCCCGCCATTTTTGAATCAACGATTCCGTATACGCCAGGCCGTTTCCCACCGATCCGTAGTTCGGCGATGGAAAATCATACAAAACTTCTCCCACCAGACACCTTACCCCCGCTTCTTTAGCGGCCTTTGCCACTTCTTCTTCAAACAGATACATGTCGCAAAACGTTGTGGTGCCGGACAGTATCATTTCGGCAAGGGCAAGCTGGGTCCCGGTATAAACAAACTCTGCATCCATGTTGCGCTCTGCCGGGAAAATGTAGTTTTCAAGCCATTGCATCAATGGAAGGTCATCTGCCAGACCTCTGAAAAGGGTCATGGCTGCATGGGTATGACCGTTCACCAGGCCGGGGAGAACCAAACCACCTTTGGCGTCGATGATTTTGGC